>JAGDDO010000080.1 GCA_017848205.1 Oscillospiraceae bacterium
ATGCATAACCTGGCACCGGACCAGTAATTTCCGGATGAACAGCAAACACCGGTGTATCCGTTTTGGATCACACCGGTGTTTTTTTATGATTCAGTTACGATCATGCTAAGCTGCTTATCTTCTTTGAAAGGAACTGACGCAGAGTTGCGAGGTCTGCAAGGTCAACTTTGCCGTCGTGGTTTACATCAGCTGCAGAACGCTGTGAGTCAGTTAGTGTGAGATCACCTAAAAGTCCTAATGAGATCATTGTGAGGTCAGTAACATCAACTACGCCGTCACCTGAAAGGTCTCCGACATTGGTTACTGATTTACTCTCAGGCTCCTTGTTTTCATTCTCAGAAGGTTTGTTTTCCTCCGGTTCAGTTTTCTCCGGTTCCTCAGGAGTTTCAGGAGTTCCGGCTTCCAGCATTTCTGATCCGTTTATGGCTTCGTCAATACGTGAAAGTTCTCCGGTCTCTAAAACGTAATTCCAGAGTGTGTCGTCATCACGCTGTATAAGCATGCATTTGTTATCGCCATGGTTGTATATTCCGTAATTGATCTTTACATGAGTGAGCGGTTTTGCATTCTTTACAAAGTCATAACGTTCCGTGCCGTCATTGTCACGTACAGAAAAATATGTATCGTAATTACCAACATCATAGCTTGTGACTTTTCCGATTATATTATGCTTTAAATCAGTCAGATCATGAATCTTTAATCTGATGTTGCCGTAAGTGATCATTTCATTGATCAGTATATATTCCTCATCGTAGGTTCCGGCACCGCCGTAAATACTATATGCGTTTCCGTTAGAAGTTTTGTATTCGGAACCGTACATATCTTCAACGTCTTCAGCGAGCAGCTTTACAGTTGCTGAAGGTTTTGTTTCTGAAAGAGTGTCGAAGCCCGCAACATTTTTCGTAGGGAATTGTGCACTGATCTCATATATTTTTTTGTCGCCGGTGAATACATAGTATAATCCGCCGTTCAGAGTAGGGTTTTTAAATGATATTCTTACAGCATTAAATTTCTGAGCAAGAGGATACTTAACATATTCGTCGTTAGCAGGGTCGCGGTAAACAATTGATGTTTTATCCTCTTCATCTTCAACTATACCGCACATAACGTGGTTTCTGCCAAAGTTTTCATCCATGGATTTTATGTTTTCAAGTATCTTTACAGCTTTAACTCCGGAAATGCTGCGAATACATCCGTCTGAGCACAGAATGTGATCAAGTGATTTGTTTGCAGATTTCACAGTATATTCTGATTTATCATTCACTGACCTGCCGTTGACATAAAGAACTCCGTCTTCAGAAAGTGCATAAATATCACGGTCATTTATGGCAGCATCTTTAATATTCTTCTGGTATTCTTTGAGAACGCCATCCCTGAAAATATAAAGTGTACCGTTATCATAAAGAATATAAGCTGCCGGTGCATAGTCGTAGGATTTAAGATTAAGAACCTTCAGCGGTTTTGCATCTGTTTTTACAAGAGCGGGATCGTTTGGTTCATCTGCAGCTGTTACTGTTATTTTTGCTTTTCCGATAAAATTTCTGTTACGGTCATACAGAGAGTATGTGGTTTCGCCTTCTGCCAGGCCGTAAACGAAAGCACGGTCCTGTAATACAGTAACTGAGCTGACCGGATCAAAAGGCGTCGTGCTTGCCCATTCATCCTCAATAAGCATAGCTGAGTTCCTGTCTTCAAGGCTGAAAAGTGTGCTGTTATCATAACCGTAACTATCAAAATCAGGTGAAGTTCTTAAAGGTTTGATCTCACCTACGGCAACAGTAATGTCTTTACATTTAATGTAAGGATAAACGTCTTTTTGTTTGATGCAGTCTTCAGAATCTGAAGTATCGACCCTTATTAAGTCAAGATCAAGTTCAGCCAGAGCTTCAATGTTCTTTACCGACGTATTTCCAGTGAATTCAAGCGTTTTCAGATACTTCAGATCCTTAAGAAATTCAAGGTCAAAGTCCTTCATGTTATATAATATAAGATAAGAAACATGTGATTTTTTCAGAACGCCAAGCGATGTGAGCGGTTCGGAAATTTTTTTTCCGTCCAGTTCGACACGATCTATTTTAGAAAGTTCTGCATCAGATAAAACACCGTCGAAGTTTATGTCGTCATAATCCAACAGATACTTTTCCACTGGATCGCTTTTGTCTGCTTCATTTTCAGTTTCCGCTGCTTCTCCGTCATTTTCTGCATCTGCAGAAGCAGTAACAGTATCAACTGGCGTGTTTTCTACAGTTTCCTCTGCATTAAGTACTGTCATTCCGTTCTGTGCTGCAAGCGCAAGTGCTGCAGCAAAAGCAGTCATCTTTCTTAATTTTACATTTTCCATAAAACAATTCCTCCTGAAACTTTTATATCACCTTTAAATCAGCAAAAATAAGTTTTTGCCGTTGTTATAGTGTTTATGACGGCATATTTTCTCCGCCTCTACACATGTAGTGTAAAAAAAAAATCCGAGGTAACAAAGATTTTTAAATTTTTTTACTTATATCAGAAATTTTTTAGCATCTCTTTCTTCATACGAATAAAATCAAGAACGTTTATCACGCCGTCACCGTTAAAATCCATCCAGTCAGAACTTTCGTCGATATCGCAAAGGTATCTCATCATTGATACGATATCTTTTGCACCGTATTTTTTAGGTGTGATAGCTTTCAGATCAGGATCGATACGTGTGAAGGTATTTCCTTCAATGCAGTACTTCCAGAGAGTATTGTCTTCTCTCGCAACAAGTACGCAGAGGTCCCTGCCATCGAAGAAAGCACCGGTGGTGTCTTCGACATGAGTCATTGATGCATAATTTCCTAAGCATGAGAATTTTTCTGTACCGTCTGAATCATTATGAGAATACAGCTCCACTTCGTCATAATCGAATCTGTCATCAATGACTGTTCCTTTTTCGGTTGTTACTTTTGGGACTGTGTACTCAGTGAAATAAGGATTATATGAATATGATGTGTTCGGTGACTCATGAGAAAGTACATACTGAGCAGAATTATCAAACTCTGTCACACCGTCAGTAGCATGATACTTATTATCCTCACCTAAATAAACCTCATTATAGGTATGAAAGTCGTTTTTCTCATATAAATAACCCAGATCTTTAATATTCTTTGCGATCAGTCTCGTTTCAGGTTCAGCATTATCGTTTAGTTTAGCCTCATAAAGGTTATTATCAGTATCTACTATGAAGTATACATACTCTATCTTTCCGCTTTTGTTATTTCTCTTTTGCAGTGCATTAACAGGAGTGATGCTCAGCCCAAG
>JAGDDO010000081.1 GCA_017848205.1 Oscillospiraceae bacterium
AGCAGATAAATGGGAACAGTATAAAATACTTGATACATCATCGGAGGAAAAGCTTGAGGACTGGAACGGCGTAAAGCTCATAAGACCTGATCCGCAGATAATCTGGAAAACTCCGAAGAACGAGTCGCTCTGGAAAAGTGCAGACGGTCACTATCACCGTTCATCCAGCGGCGGCGGAAGCTGGGATTACAAAAACAGCAAACCAAAGGATTCCTGGACGATGTCCTACGGAAACCTTAAGTTCAAGATAAAGCCGACCGGTTTCAAGCATACGGGACTTTTCCCGGAACAGGCTGTAAACTGGGATTTCATGCGTAACAAGATACGTGAATGCGGCAGGGAAGTGAACGTGCTCAATCTTTTCGCCTACACAGGCGGTGCAACTCTTGCATGTGCCGAGGCGGGAGCTTCCGTGTGCCATGTTGACGCGTCAAAGGGAATGGTAGCCTGGGCACGCGAGAACGCAGCACTTTCCGGACTCGAGGACAGACCGGTAAGATGGATAGTTGATGACTGCGAAAAATTTGTAAAACGCGAAATAAGACGCGGAAAGAAATATGACGGCATAGTAATGGATCCGCCTTCATACGGCAGAGGTGCCGGCGGCGAGATCTGGAAACTTGAAGACAGTATTTACGATCTCGTGGAGCTCTGTTCACAGGTGCTTGCCGATGAACCGTTGTTTTTCCTTTTAAACAGCTACACCACAGGACTTTCACCTGCTGTTATGGCATACATTCTTGACAGCATTCTGGTAAAGAAATTCGGCGGAAAGGTAACCTCTGACGAGATAGGCCTTCCGGTAAATACAAGCAATATGGCCCTTCCGTGCGGTTCTACCGCCATCTGGCAGAAGCAGGAGTAATGACCTTGGCATCAGAAAAGATGATTTCAGCGGAAAATGTGCATTTCTCGTATGACGGGAAAACTGAGATACTTAAGGGTATCACCGCAGACATAGAAAAAGGGCAGTTCGTTGCGGTCCTCGGCCACAACGGATCCGGAAAATCCACTTTTGCAAGGCTCATCAATTCGATACTGGTACCGACTGAAGGAAAAATAACCGTTCTCGGCACCGATACTTCCGATGAGGAAAAGCTTTATGACATAAGGCGTAAGGTCGGCATGGTGTTTCAGAACCCTGACAACCAGATAGTCGCAGCCGTTGTCGAGGAAGATGTAGCTTTCGGTCTTGAAAACACCGGTGTCCCTCCTGAGGAGATAAGGGAACGTGTTGACGAAGCTCTTAAGGCAGTCGGCATGTACGAGTACAGAAAACACTCGCCGGGAATGCTTTCAGGCGGACAGAAGCAGAGGGTGGCAATAGCCGGTATAATCGCAATGCGTCCTGAATGCATCGTGCTTGACGAACCAACGTCGATGCTTGATCCTGCCGGACGCAAAGATGTAATGAACACAATTAAAAAGCTGTGCGGAAGCTACGGAATAACCGTGCTTCTTATAACACATTACATGGACGAGGCCGTGCAGGCCGACCGTGTGATAGTGATAGATGAGGGACGCGTGATACTTGACGGCGTTCCGAAAAACGTATTTTCAAATGTGGAAATACTGAAAAAAGCCGGACTCGATGTTCCGCAGGTAACAGAACTTGTTTTTAAGCTGCGGAAACAAGGAATTGATATTGATCCGGATGTACTTACTGAAGAGGAGTGCGTTAATGCGCTGGCCTCTGTTTTGAAGGAAGGAAAAACTTGAGCATACTCCAGACAGAAAACCTTACCTGTGTTTACGGAAAAGGGACTCCCTTTGAAAGAACCGCAGTTGATAATGTTTCACTCAGTATAGAAAAAGGCGGAATAACCGGAATAATCGGTCACACCGGTTCCGGAAAATCCACTCTCATACAGCACTTCAACGGCCTTCTGAAACCGTGCTCAGGCAGAGTTCTGCTTGACGGAAAGGATATCTGGGAAGGCGGAAAGATAATGCCGGGACTCCGTTTCAGAGTCGGCCTTGTTTTTCAGTATCCGGAGTATCAGCTTTTTGAGGAGACCGTTTACAAAGATATCGCTTTCGGCCCGAAGAACATGAAGCTTGACCAGGCTGAAACCGATGCAAGGGTACACGAGGCGGCGGAGCTTTTCGGTATAGATGAAAAAATGCTTGCCGCATCGCCGTTTGAGCTTTCAGGCGGTCAGAAAAGACGTGTCGCCATTGCAGGAGTTATGGCCATGCGGCCTGAAGTCCTCATTTTCGATGAACCGGCTGCCGGACTTGATCCGAAAGGAAGAAGAGCGGTTTTCGACATTATCGGAAAATACAGCCGGAACACAGGCTGCACCGTGATAATAGTATCACACAGCATGGAGGACATGGCATGTATTGCTGACAGACTTGTTGTTATGAACAGGGGAAGCCTTTTCTGCCACTGTCCGGTAAACGAGGTCTTTTCAAGGTCTGATGAACTCACAGGAATGGGACTCGACGTTCCGCAGATAACAAAGGTCTTTTCTGAACTTAAGAAAAGAGGTCTTGCGGAAGACGATAATGTTTACACCGTTGAACAGGCGGTAAACAGCATAATGAAGTTTCTCCGGAAAAAAGGCGGTGATCCCGCTTGCTGAAGGATATTACCCTTGGTCAGTATTTTCCGGGTGAAAGTGTGGTCCATAAGCTCGACGCAAGAGTCAAGCTCATCATAACCATGCTGTTTGTGGTGATGCTTTTTGCAGCGAACGGAGTATTTTCACTGTCTGCGGGCGTCATTTTTCTGATAATTGCCTACAGTCTGACTAAACTCAGTCCTTCTCTGGTGGCAAAGAGCATCAAACCGGTAGTTCCGGTGCTGCTTGTGACCGCCGTTATAAATATTTTCTTTTTTGAAGGAAACGAGATATTCCGTCTCGGATTTATAAGCATAACTGACGGAGGACTTAAAAATTCAGCATTCATGCTCATACGCGTGATCGCTCTTATTGCCGGTTCCTCGGTGCTCACCTACACCACTTCACCGATCGAGCTTACGGCAGCCATAGAAAAGCTCCTTTCACCGCTTAAGGTATTTAAATTTCCGGTGCACGAGCTGGCTATGATGATGACTATTGCGCTCCGTTTTATACCGACTTTTATCGAGGAAACGGAAAAGATAATCTCAGCGCAGAAGGCCCGCGGGGCTGATTTTGAAACAGGTTCGTTACGCGACCGTGCCTCGGCAGTGGTACCGGTCATCGTACCGCTTTTCATATCAGCGTTCAGACGTGCCGAAGAACTTGCGCTTGCAATGGAATGCCGCTGTTACCGCGGCGGTGAGGGCAGGACAAGAATGAAACAGATGAAGGCGGGACCTGCAGATGCAGCCGCACTGATCATCACCTTTGCATTTCTTGCCTGTGTGTTTCTTATCGACAGAATGAATTGAGGTGTTTTTGATGAAAGCTTTAGCAACTCTCTGTCTGCTTTTGTTTATTGCCATTCCGCTGTTTGCGGTGTTTCAGCTGCTTCACAGGCTTGAGACCCACAAGGTGGATGAAGGGGCAAGCCGCAGATTTTACGAGGCACTGCGCGAGGAATACGGCCTTGTGACAAAGCCGAAAAGGGCACTTACCGAGGACGAGCGTATCGCGCTTGCAAAAAAGATCGCGGAAGATCCCTACGCTGATATCACGGCCTGTGATGTAATGGAAAACGATCCGGAACCATCAACAGACCGGAATAAAGTTTCTCTGGCTAAGTCCGGTGAGAACACGGAAATTTCAGCGGAAGAGAGCGAAGAGGAAAAGAGAAAAAGGCTTTCACGCGAAAAGGCACTTGCCACAGTCAGTGCGATGCTTGACCGTCCGGGGAAGAACAAAAAAGGCGATGCTCTGGCGGAACTTCAGCGCACACTTGAAAAATACAGAAAATAACAGTAATAACATATCTGCGGTGAACGTCACCTGTATGCAGAGAACGGGTGCGTAATACAGAACTGCAGGATAATTCGGATCAGAAACAGGATATTTATTTTGAGAAACTTAAAAATAATAATGGCTTACAGGGGAACAGCATATCACGGCTATCAGAAGCAGGATAACGCTGTTACCATACAGGAGACCGTTGAAAAATGCATTTCACGGGTTCTTGACACCCCGACCGAGATATACGGCTGTTCCAGAACAGATACGGGTGTCCACGCAAACGGCTACTGTTTTTCGGTGAAAACTGAAAAGCAGATACCGATACGAAATATCATAAGAGGTACCAACGGCTATCTTCCGTCGGACATCACACTTCTTTCGTGTGAGGAGGTTCCGGAGGATTTCCATGCGAGGTATTCCTGCCGCGGCAAGGAATATGTCTATCTGATACACAACAGTGAACGCCGTGATCCGTTCGCGGAAGATCTGAAATATCATTACCGCAGGAAAATGGATCTTGATCTGATGGGAAGAGCGGCGGAATATTTCGTGGGCAGACACGATTTCAGCAGTTTCTGCTCAAACGCTTCCGAAAAGGCAAGCACCGTAAGGACGGTACACGAGCTGAGGCTTGACCGTGAAGGTGATCTTGTAAAGGTCACGATAAGCGGCGACGGTTTTCTTTACAACATGGTGAGAATAATCGTGGGAACGCTTCTCTGGGTCAACGAAGGAAAGATAGCTCCCGAAGATATTCCGGTAATAATGGAGAGATCAGACAGAAAACTGGCCGGCAAGACGGCACAGGCACACGGACTTTATCTTAACCGTGTATTCTACTGATTTGGAGGTACAATGGAAGAATACAGTGCAAGGGGTCTGGCGGAACTCAGACGGCAGAAGAAGAGAAAACAGAGCTTACAGAAGTTTCTGGGCTTCATAGCCATCGTTATCGTTGTTCTCGGACTTTACATATCCAAGGACCGCTGGATGCCTAATTTTAAAATAGACAATACAGGTTATACTGATGATGAAATAACAGAGGGTTCATTCCCGCTGAAGATCGCAGGAAGTACCAAATACAAGGCGTGTACTCTCGGCGACAGGCTCATAGTTCTTACAGACACGAGAAGATATACATACACAGTTTCAGGGGATACGAATAATGTGGAATCACATTCATATTCCAATGCAATTCTTAAAAGCTTTAACAACCGTACACTTATGTACGAACTGAACGGAACGAGTCTCAGAGTGGACTCGAAGCGTTCCATGCAGTACGAGAAGAAAATGGATGATCCGATCTACGTCGCATCACTGGGCAGCAGGGGGTTCACTGCGGTGATAACCCAGTCAGACCAGTATGTGTGCGAACTGCATGTTTACGATGATTCCGGCGACGAGATCTATTTCCGCGGATGCAGTCAGCGAATCACTGACGTGGTTTTCAGGGATGACTGCAGCGGATGCACCATAATCTCGCTTAATGTTTCAGAAGGTAATCTTGTTTCCGAAATAACGGCAGTTGATTTCAGCAGCACGGAGAACCTGTGGACGGCAGGTAACATTGCGACCTGTCCGGTAAGTGCTTATCCTTACGGGGAAGACGGTCTTGTGCTGTTCGGCGACACGATGTTTGCGTGCTTTGCGGGTGACGGCACCGAGATAATGGAATATCCTTATCCGGGTGCTCTCATCGATGCTTCATGCTCATCTGCAGGTGCTGTCATGATGTTTGAAAACAAGGAAAGACGAAGCACAACTCTTTCCATCATTACCGATCCCGCATCCGGCGGAGTTACAGAAGCCAAGCTTGGCGAAAAGTTCAAGCACGTTCTTGCCTGGAATGACAGGATCTACATGCTTTCAGAAACTCTGCTTGAATCCTACGGATATGACGGCAAAGCCATTAAGGCGCTGGAACTTGATCAGCCATTCAGTGATTTCGAGAAGGCCGGAAGGTTCGTTTATCTCGAAGGTCACAGAACAATAGAAAAGAAAGAATTTTAAAATTCAGGAGTGTGTAAATTTATGGGTAATCTGAACTGGTGTTTTGACGCCGCAGCAGGGGTAATGCTGGTACTGTTTCTGATATACGGGATAAGAAAGGGTGCATCAAGAACTTTTGTTCCTTTTATTGTCAATATAGTATTTGTGGTTCTGGCTTTCTTTATGTCAGGTGTTATTGCCGGTACACTGTACGAAACTATGGTAAGTGATTCAGTTGAACTGTCTGTTGAGGAAGTCGTTGACAATTTTGACCTCCAGGGTTATTTCAACAAGGAGTACAAGGAACTCACTCTTATAGATGACGTTTCCGAAAAGGAAGCGGCAGTGGTTTTAAGCTCCGAAACCGATATGGACAAGAAATTCTGGAAGCTTATCGACAAAACTTCAGGCGTGGGCAATCAGGTAAACGAAGCGGCATGCTTTACAGGACTTAACAACATAATCAGAGTTTCACTTCAGGATGAGCTTGCAAAGAAGCTTCCTCCGTGCGCAGGACATTTCTTTGAAAATTTCAACGAGGGAAACGAAGAGGAAACATACAAACTTATCAGCATGATCTACAGCGACCGCAAGTCAGCTGCAAACTACATCACTGAAAACTGTGTAAGCGACGTTATGTTCCGCTTTGTAAAGATAGTGTCATTCGTTATAGCTTCAGCTGTACTGATGATACTTACAGGCATCATATTCTCAATAGCATTCAGAAACAAAGATCAGGATGCAATGGGCGCCGGAGATTCACTCGCCGGTGCAGTCATCGAACTTTTCAACGGCCTTATGATCATTGCAGTGGTTGCAGTTCTCGTGAAGATCGTTATCTGGTCCGGTGTGACTATAGAAAATATCATGGATGAAAAAACACTTAACAATTCCTATGTATTCAAGTATCTCTACAATCTTGACAAATATATGCCGGTCAAAAGAATGTAATATTCTTCTGGCTGCGGCAGACAAATGCAGATAAACAATGATATTCGGAGGCAATTATGATTTTATGCAACAGATGTAAGAAAAGACCGGCTGTTGTTTTTATAACAGCGATGAACGGCGGTACACAGAAAAATGAAGGACTTTGCATGTACTGTGCCAGGGAACTCCAGATACCGCAGATAAAGGACTACATGGAGCAGCTCGGTATCACTGATGACGAGATCGATCAGCTTTCAGAGCAGATGATGGAACTGGTTGACGGTGATTCATTTGAACCGGGCGGTGCAAGTACTGTACTTCCGCCGTTTATTCAGGATATGATCAACGGTGCGTCAGATCCGAAAAGCGGAAAGAGCGGCGGTTTCGGTTCACTTTTCGGAAGTGCTTTTGAGAAATCGGAATCAAAGAAAAAGAGTGATTCAAAGAAAAAGGACAAGAAGCTCAAGTTCCTTGAAAACTACTGCACAAACCTCAGCAGAAGAGCCGAGGAAGGCAAGATAGACACTATTGTCGGACGTGACAGGGAAATAAGCCGTGTCGTTCAGATCCTTTCAAGAAGAACAAAGAACAACCCGTGCCTTATCGGTGAACCGGGCGTAGGTAAAACAGCCATAGCCGAAGGTATTGCACAGCGCATTAACAAAGGTGAGGTGCCGTTCAATCTTAAGGACAAGAGAGTATACCTCATGGATCTTACCGCCCTTGTGGCAGGCACACAGTTCCGCGGACAGTTTGAAAGCCGTATGAAGGGACTTGTTGACGAAGTAAGATCAGAAGGTAATATAATCCTTTTCATCGATGAGGTACACAGCCTTGTGGGCACAGGTGATTCCGAAGGTTCGATGAACGCAGCCAATATTCTTAAGCCTGCTCTTTCAAGAGGCGAGGTACAGGTCATCGGTGCCACAACATTTGCTGAATACAGAAAATACATCGAAAAGGACAGCGCCCTTGAAAGACGTTTCCAGCCGGTAACGGTCGATGAACCTACAGTTGATGAGACTTTTGAGATACTCAAAGGCATCAGGGGACATTACGAGGAATTCCACCGCGTAAGAATAAGCGATGAACTCCTCAGGGAATGTGCTGTTCTTTCAGAACGCTACATCAACGACCGTTTCCTTCCGGACAAGGCCATCGACCTTCTCGATGAAGGATGTGCGCTTGCTGCCATCGAAAGCAAGGATCTTGCTGAATACGACAGAAAGTCTGCCGAACTCGATGATCTGGTTGAAAAGGCCGGTGAAATGGAAGATGAAGACGAGGTTGATTTTGAAAAGCTCGCAACAATAAAGGCTGACATACTCAGAGCAGAGGAAGAGCTTGAATACGCAGCAAAGAAGAAGGATAGCGCAAGAGTTTCCGAAGAAAATATAGCAAGAGTTATCGAACTCTGGACAGGAATACCTGCAAACAAGGTGGTAGGTCCTGAACTTCAGAAAATTGCGCATCTTGAAGAATCTCTGAAGAAGAGAGTAATCGGTCAGGACGAAGCGGTTGAAACACTGGCAAAGGCTATAAGAAGAAAGAGAGTTCAGCTTTCAAAGAGACGCAGACCGGCTTCATTCATCTTTGTCGGACCTACAGGCGTCGGCAAGACCGAGCTTGTAAAGGTGCTCGCTTCCGAGATGTTCGACTCAACAGAACCGCTTATCAGATTTGACATGACAGAATTCATGGAGAAGCATGCGGTATCAAAGCTCATCGGTTCTCCTCCGGGATATGTAGGCTACGATGAGGCTGGTCAGCTCACTGAAAAGGTAAGAAGACAGCCGTATTCTGTAATTCTTTTCGATGAGATCGAAAAGGCACATCCTGACGTTATGAACATCCTTCTTCAGATACTTGACGAAGGCAAGCTCAATGATTCACAGGGCAGAAACATAAACTTTGAAAACACGATAGTTGTAATGACATCAAATGCAGGATCTGCAGACAAGTCAACAGGTGTCGGATTCAACAAGACAACCGAGGACATTTCAAAGGAAAGGGCTATGAAGGGCCTCCGCGAATTCCTCCGTC
>JAGDDO010000082.1 GCA_017848205.1 Oscillospiraceae bacterium
CAAATGAGAAGTGCCAGCAATCGCAGGGAGATAATTGCTGACCAGGTCGGCGAGAGCAGGACTACGATTCACCGCTATCTCCGCCTGAATTATCTGATTCCGGAATTACTGGCACATGTAGATAATAGCACAATTTCTTTGCTCGCGGGAAATGTACTCAGTTTTTTGAATTCCGATGAACAAAAAGAGATTTTTAAGTATATGCGAGCGACCGGTGTTACCGTGGATCAGGCCAATCAGCTGAAGGAAGCGTCAGATAGTCACTGTTGGGATAAGAAGACTGTGAAACATATCCTTCGGGATGTACCGAAAAAGGAAAAAGAATATGAACCGGAAGAGGAGGAACTCCCGGAGGAGATTGATGTTGCAGCGCTGAAGCGGCAGATGACAGAACGAAAAGGTAATGAAAGAATCCGCGAATCCTTTGATTCGGAAGAAATCGAAAAGAGAATTTTGGAACTGAAAAGTATTTCTGAAAAAAGCATAGCGGAGCAGATGGAACTGGAAGGGTTGAAACTTCTCGCGAAGAAGATACAGACACAGTTTTATGTAAATATCCCGAAAGAAACACCTAAGATGAAGGACCAGAACGAAATCCGTGACTGGATGCGTCTACATAAGGATTTTGTTGTCTGGAGTTATGACCCTGCGGATGACAGCCGGTATTATCGGTTCGATTTTATGGACAATACATCACTTGTGGTGAAAGAAACACCGTATTCAGATATGGTTGCTGAGCGAATTGAGTGTCGCAGACGTTTTTTTCTAATTCCGGAGGACAATGAATACGTTGCGTTGGCCGACTGTGAGTCAAATGAGCGTGAGTGTATTCGGCGGGTAGAAGAGGTAATTCAATTTCAATATTCCATTGAGGAGGAAGAAACAGAGGAGCCGATTTTGGTGTTGTAAGAGTATTTGCATGAATTATCCTTGTGTTTCATGGTGAAACATAAGGAAACTAATTAGCATCACTTTTAAGCGCTTATGTTTCATCATGAAACATAAGAGAACAGTTTCGTCATGAGACAGAATGGAGAAGTTATGAATTTACCAAGTATCAAAGTAAGCGTCTGGCCGTTCCCAAAAGAAGGAAAGATAAAGGCCACCGCAAAGGTTACCTTTGGAGATGCAATTTCTATTTGCCCGATAAAAATCATCAAGGGAAAAGCCGGGTTATTTCTCGGGATGCCGCAGATTGGGGATGAACGTGAGAAGTATAGAGATGTTTTTCACCCATGTACAAAGGAAGCCAGAGATGCTCTGACCGAGATGGTTTTGCAGACATATGACCCGAGCAAAACGAGGTACCGCGAGTTTCCGGGAAATGAAGACTTGCAGGTTAAGCCAAAACTGCTGCTCTGCAGAAACGAATCTTCCGGATTTGTCGGATTTGCTTCGTTGGAAATCAACGGAGTCTTCAAAATGGAACACTTGCGAGTGTTTCGAAATCAGAGAGGAAGGCTGAATGTCCAATATCCCACTCGAAGTTTTATGAGAAACGGAGAAGTTGCGATAGCGGAAATAGTATCTTTCAAGAATGACTATGATGAAACATTACGAAAGAAGATATCGGATGACTATTACAATTCCGAGGGCGTGGTAGAAAAAGAAAACAATAATCCGCTATCGAAATCCTTGGATGAATTGCTGGAGCTTCGCAGGCAGAGTGAAAGCAAAGCTCGCAGGCAGGCGTATGAAGTGGAACAAAACGAGCTGATCGAAGAGCCGGAGGATAATGAAGAATTCGTTTATATGTAGGAGGACGACATGGCATACTTGTACGGAAGTGGGCATGAAACAGTTGATCGAATGGCGAATATAGCAATTACGGGAAATGTAGTTCCACAGACTTGGTACCGTACTATTCTGAGGGAAACCGGGAAGCCGCATCTTCTGGCAATCATGATTCTTTCTGACCTCGTTTACTGGTATCGACCGAAGGAAGTTCGCGATGAGGTTACCG
>JAGDDO010000083.1 GCA_017848205.1 Oscillospiraceae bacterium
CCTTTTGATATATATTTATTTTATCACAAGTATATTAAAATGTCAATCAAAAATGAACTTTTCTGAACAAAATCTGAAAAATCAATTTACGACTGGAAAAAACAAGATTTTTGTGGTATAATATACAGTGCGTTTTTTGAAACCTATTTTTATGTAAGGAGTTTTTCACATGGGCATGAATTTCAGCCGCAAGCTTCCGATCCCTAAGGAGATCAAGGAACAGTTTCCGATCGACCAGAAGATCGTTAGTGTCAAGGAAAAGAAAGATAAGGAATTAAGGGATATTTTCACAGGGGCATCTGATAAATTCGTTCTTATAATCGGACCATGCTCTGCTGACAATGAGGATTCTGTTATCGACTATGTTACAAGACTTGCAAAGATCCAGGAGCAGGTCAAGGACAAGATCATGATAGTTCCGAGAATCTACACAAACAAACCGAGAACAACAGGCGAGGGCTACATGGGAATGGTCCATCAGCCTGATCCTGAAAAGAAGGAAGACCTTATCGGCGGTATAATTTCAGTAAGAAAGCTCCATGCAAGAGCCGTAAATGAATCAGGACTTATCTGTGCGGACGAAATGCTCTATCCGGAAAACGGCAGATATCTTGACGACATTCTCGGCTACTGCGCGATCGGTGCGCGTTCAGTTGAAGACCAGCAGCACAGACTTGTTGCCAGCGGACTTACTATCCCGGTAGGAATGAAGAACCCTACAAGCGGTGATATTTCAGTAATGCTCAACTCCATCAAGGCTGCTCAGGTTCCTCATACATTCATCTACAGAGGCTGGGACGTAACAACAACAGGCAACGACACAGCTCATGCCATCCTCAGAGGATATGTTGACAGCGACGGAAAGTCACACGCCAACTACCACTACGAAGATATGATCCAGCTTTTCGATATGTACCAGCAGAGAAATCTTCTCAACCCTGCTCTTATCGTAGATACAAACCACGCAAATTCAGGAAAGAAGCCTCTTGAACAGATACGTATAGCCAAGGAGATACTCCACAGCTGCAGACATTCCGATGACATAAAGAGCATGGTGAAGGGTCTCATGATCGAAAGCTATATTGAAGACGGTGCCCAGAAGATAGGTGAGGGCGTTTACGGAAAGTCCATCACAGACCCGTGCCTCGGCTGGGAAAAGTCTGAAAGACTCATCCTCGACCTTGCAGATCTTCTCTGATCTTAAAGGTTGTTTAATTCGGGATCACTGAAAACACAGTTCAGTGATCCTTTACTTGTGTAGAAGAGGTGCGGAATTTAATGATATCTTTTCTTAGGAAAGAACCTGTTCTTTCTGCGGCAGCTGCAGGTGCGGTCCTGTCTGCCTTTTTTGTTCATCCTTCGGCCGATTATCTGGGGTACATAAACTTTTCGGTGCTTATTCTTCTTTTCTGCCTCATGATGGTCGTGGCAGGGCTTATGGAAACAAAGCTTTTTGACGTAATCTCGGCGGCTATATTAAAAAGCTCCGACAGCTCAAGAACAGTTGCCATGCTTCTGGTAAACATAACGTTTTTCAGTGCTATGCTTATTACCAATGACGTAGCCCTTATCACGCTTGTTCCTTTTACAGTGGGACTCTATAACGGTGCCGGCAGGAAATGCCTTATTCCGCTTGTGGTTATGGAGACAGTGGCGGCCAATCTCGGAAGCATGATAATGCCTTTCGGAAATCCGCAGAACCTGTACATATACTCGCAGTTCAATATGAAGATGAGCGAGTTTTCAGAAGCGGTCATTCCTTACGGACTTGTGAGCCTTGCTCTTGTGAACATAGTGACATTTTTCCTTATAAAGGACATGAAGCTTACCGCGGACCGTACAGGTACAGCGAAGATAAGCAGCAAAAGAAACTTTATCATTTACACGGTTCTGTTTGCAGTCTGCGTGCTTACGGTGTTAAGAATTTTAAACTGTTATGTCTGTCTTGCCGTAGTAGCTGCAGTATGCGCATTTACAGATCATAAGCTTTTTGCGAAGGTGGATTATTTTCTGCTTCTTACCTTTGTGGCGTTTTTCATCTTTGTCGGAAACCTCACAAAAATAGATGTAATAAGCAGTTCTCTTTCGTCAGTCGTGGCCGGACATGAATTCATCGCCGGTGTACTGGCAAGTCAGGTAATAAGCAATGTTCCGGCAGCTGTAATGCTTTCAGGCTTTACAGACAATGCGGGCGCGCTTCTGCTTGGTGTTGACCTCGGAGGACTGGGTACTCTGGTAGCTTCGCTTGCAAGTGTTATTTCATGGAAACAGTATTCAAAGGCCGAAGGTGCCGACATGAAGAAATACATGGCGGTTTTCTCGACAGTGAACTTTGCGCTTCTTGCCGGACTTGCGGCGGTTTACTTTACGGTACAGACGATAAGATAACCTTCCGGTGAAAGCCGGATATGCATACGCACTCTGCCGTATGCAGGACAATGAAAATCAGATGAACTTAAGGAAACGCTGATTTATTCATAAATCAGCGTGGGGCTCCGGGGCGAAGCCCCGCAAATCCCACCTCCGGAAATCCGGCGAAGCCGGATTTCCGATTTAATCAGTGTTTCCTTAGAAAACGGGTTCATTGTAAAAGAAACGGAGGAAAATTATGATGGAAACAGTTAAGGAACGTTCTGAAGTATCAGAAGAATTCAAGTGGGCAGTTACCGATATCTACAAAAACGATGACTGCTGGAACGATGATTACAACGCAGTAAAGGCTATGACTGAAAAGCTTGCTTCATTCAGGGGCAGACTTTCTGAATCAGCTGAAACAATGCTTGAGTATTTTAAGCTCAGCGATGATCTCGGTATTAAGCTCGACAGCCTTGTAAACTACGCTCACCGCAGAAGAGACGAGGACAACAGAAATTCAGTTTACCAGGAAATGTGCGGCAGACTGTCAGCACTTATTTCGGACATTGCTGAAGCAGGTGCCTTTGAAGTGCCGGAGATCCTTTCTATAGACGAGAACGTGCTTGAAGGATTCTTTGAGAAAAACAAGGATCTTGGTCTTTACCGCCTTTACATAAGCCGTCTTCAGAAGAGAAAGGAACA
>JAGDDO010000084.1 GCA_017848205.1 Oscillospiraceae bacterium
AAATCGTAAATACGGCTTCGTACTGATTTATAATCAGACCAGCGTTTCCTTTATATTTCATCCATACCGCTGTTTCTGAAGTTTACAGCGTGTTCCGGATGATAGCTGTTGTCGGCGTACTGAAGATGTACCATATTTTCCTTGAAGTAAGGATAGCCGAACTGTGCTCTGAGGTATCTGTCTTCATCTGACAGTTTGTAAGTACCAAGCATCTGCAGCGCAAGTATAAGAAAATAAGCGAGATACGAAACATCGAGCAGAACAACAGTAAGGAAAACGCCCGTTGCAAGGAATGAAAAGAGCGCGCATTTTATGTTGTTCTTGTTGTCAAGACATGTGACAGTTACAATGGTGGCAACTATGACACCGAAAAGATCGAAGAATTTAAAGAAGCTCATAAAATCTCCGCTTACCAGTGTGATAACATCTGTAATTGCGATGTATGCCATAAAAATATCGATTATCCAGATGCCGGTCTGTATAAGCCTGAAACGCTTGAATCTTGCGGCGTTTTTGTATAGGAGATCTCTGTCATATTCCGGTGTTTCCGGAACGATCCTTGCTTCCTGTCTGTACTGATCGGCAAAGCGTTCGGAAGTGTTGTAACAGCTGCTGTAACAGCTTTCGTATTTCTGTCCCGTGTGCTCGGCAATAGCTGCGCTCATATCAAGGTCATCCATTGAAAGTGCGGCGGGATCCTGCCTTCTGTACGGCATTTCTTCTTTCGGAACGGCTATTTCCTTCGGGGATTCCGGTTCACCGGGAGCAAATTCCGCCGGTCTGTGTTCCGGTTCATATTCTCTTTTTTCCTGCTGATAAGCTGCAAGTTCATTAAAGTACGGATAGCCAAGCTCCATGGAGAGTTCTTTTTTCTGTGCGCCTATACGCAGGAAAAGATACGATTCCAGTGCAAGATAGAAATGCTGTACGATACCGAGGCGCAGCAGCAGATCCGAAACCGGATTCCAGATAATGAAAGCAGCTGCGGCGACAATGTTTACTGCCATAAGTACGTACTGCGCCGTGACACTGTCGAACTTTTTCGTTCCGAAATAAAAAACAAGAAAGTTCATCACAATGCCTTCGAGCATGTAAACGTTAAAGCCGCCGACAATGAAGAAAATACACTGAACTGTGAGGATCACAATGCTCATGAAGAACAGTGTGCCGTATCTGGAACGCAGTTTTTTCATTTTCAGAAAATTTTCGGCCATGCGGTTTATTATCGCTTTATCAGTTGGTTTAGTAAACGTCATACTCATTCCTCCTTTTGATTATATTATACAAAAGGATATATATAAAGTCAATTGATTTTTGACTCTTATCGGCGGTTTTGTAAAAAAATCCGCGGCGGTAATTTTTTTTCGGAATTATCATTGTATTATCACAAATGTCTGATATTATTAGTACCGTAAGTGTTTATGCTCCGTTTATTTTAGTAGACGGAGCTATATATATGTTAAAATATATTTATAAATATAATCAAAGGAGGTTCTACCAAGGTGATTGAAGTAAGAAATTTATGCAAGCACTACGGTGACAAAAAAGCTGTCAACAATATTTCATTTGAAGTAAAAGACGGCGAGATCCTTGGCTTCCTCGGACCTAACGGTGCCGGAAAGTCCACGACCATGAACATGATCACAGGATACATATCCTCGACTTCAGGTGAAGCTATCATCAACGGCGTTGACATCATGGAAAATCCTAAGAAGGCAAAGTCGTTTATCGGCTATCTTCCTGAAATTCCGCCTATTTACGTTGATATGACAGTCAAGGGGTATCTTAATTTCGTTTACGATCTTAAAAAATGCAAGCTTCCGAGAAGCAAGCATATAAAAGATGTCTGTGACCTTGTAAAGATAACTGATGTCGAAGACAGAATAATCAAGCACCTTTCAAAAGGTTACAAACAGCGTGTCGGCCTTGCGCAGGCACTTATCGGCAATCCGCCGGTACTCATCCTCGACGAGCCTACAGTTGGTCTTGACCCTAAGCAGATCATCGAGATAAGATCACTTATCAAGAGACTCGGAAAGAACCACACAGTTATTCTTTCCTCACATATCCTTTCCGAGATCCAGGCAGTATGCGACCGTATCGTTATCATCAACAAGGGTACACTGGTTGCCGACGGTACTGCAGATGAACTTGCAAACAACATGTCAGGCGACCACAAGATGATTGCTCAGATCGAAGGCCCGAGAAAGGATGTCTACAAGGCAGTAAGAAATCTTCCGGACGTTGTTTCTGTTGTCGCTGACATGGAACGCGGCGAGAACATTTTCGACTACGAGATCGAAACAAAGCCTGGCACCGACGTCAGAAAGGCACTCAACAAACTCATCAGGGAACGCGGATGGGATCTCCTCATGCTCCAGCCTAACATCCTCACACTTGAAGATGTCTTCCTCAAGATCATCACAGGTGAACACGAGATGAAGCAGGCGCTTTCAGAAGAACAGAAAAAGAATATAGCCACGGCTGTTGATATCCATGATAAGGTTGATGCAGCTGCCGGAGATCTGAGAGAAGTTCTTGAAGGCATTGAAGCAAAGAAAAAGGCGGAAGCCGCTGCGGCTGAAGAAGAAAATGCTTCAGAAGAAACTGCCGAAGCTGAAGAGGTTTCTGAAACAGAAGAAACTTCAGAAGCAGAAACTGAAGCAGAAGAAAATAAAGGAGATGAAGAATAATGGGCGCTATATTCAGACGTGAAATGGGAGCGTTTTTCAGCTCAGCCATTGCTTATATTTTTCTTGGCGTTTTGTTTGAGATCGCCGGATTTTTCTTTATAAACGGAACACTTTCATACGGAACTGCTGATCTTTCAGGAACATTCGGTTCAGTATTCCTTTTCCTCATCTTCCTCATTCCGCTTATGACAATGAAGCTTTTCTCCGAGGAAAAAAGACAGAAAACAGAACAGGGACTTCTCACAGCTCCTATCAGTATAACGGAAATGGTACTCGGCAAGTACTTCGCAGCACTTGCTCTTTACACCATCGGTATTTCAATATTCCTTTTATTCGCTCTTATAATTGAATTCTTCGGCGGTGTTGTATGGGCAACAGTGCTTTCAAACTTCGTTGCACTGTTCTTCCTTGGTGCTGCATTTATCGCAGTTTCGCTCTTCGTTTCAACACTTACTGAAAACCAGATCATTTCTGCTATTCTTGGTTTCCTTGCACTTCTTGTTCTTTATCTTATTGATTCCATAGCAAATGCAGTAAACGTTGAATTCATTTCAAAAATACTCAAGACTCTTTCATTCTATGCAAGATACAACGAATTCGTAACAGGACTCTTTAACCTTTCAAGCGTACTTTTCTTTGTAAGCGTTGCTGTTGTATTCAATTTCCTTTCAGTAAGAGTTTTTGAAAAGCGTCGCTGGAGCTAAGGAGGTACTAAAATGAGTAAAGAAGAAAAAGAAATAAAGAATAACGAAACTTCTTCGGAACCTGAAGTAACTTCAGAAAAGCCGAAGAAGGAAAAACCTAAAAAAGAGAAAAAGCCTTTCAACACAAGAAAGCTTAAGTATGGTTCGATCTCAGTGGCTATAACTGCTGTTTTTATTGCTGCAGTTGTTCTTCTCAACGTTTTCGCTACACAGCTTACTGACCGTTACGGCCTCAAGATAGATACCACAAAGGAACAGATCTTTGAGATATCTGATCAGTCCGTCGATTATCTTAAGGGACTTAAGGAAGAGATCAGCATTGATGTAATGACAGATGAAGCTGAACTCGATTCAGGCAGCAAGTACTACAAGCTTGTCAAGGAAGTAACTGAGAAGTATGCTCAGAACAGTGACAAGATCAAGGTACATTACTACGATATCGACAAGCACCCTGAAATAGTTACAAAGTATTCAACATATACTACTGAAAACATTTCAAGAGCAAGCGTAGTTGTATTCTGCAACGGAAGGATCAAGGTCCTCCAGATGTCAGACTTCTATGAAGTGGAAACAAACTACCAGACATATGAACAGACTATCAAGGCGATAACTGCAGAAGAAAAGCTTACTTCAGCAATTATGTTCGTCGCAGATCCTAACCCTCCGAAGGTTGCGATCCTTTCATGCCAGCAGTCAGATGCTGTTACAGCTTCTGTTTCACAGCTTCCGAATATTCTTGAAAACAACGGCTACACAGTTGAAACTGTTGATCCGCTTACACAGGATATAACTGATGAGTATTCAGCAGTTGTTCTTGCAGCACCTTATTCCGACCTTACTGAGACTGTTGTTGAAAAGCTCAACACCTATCTTGAAAACGGCGGCAAGTACGGCAAGAACCTTATCTACTTTGCAAACTTTGACCAGCGTGAAACTCCTAACCTTGACAAATTCCTTGAGGAATGGGGCATTAAGGCAGGCAAGGGCTACGTAAGCAACGTAAACAAGGCTGAACTTCTCAGAATCGGTATTGCCGGCCTCCAGAACTACTATGTAGTACCTCAGGCAAAACTTACTTCAGGAAACGAAACACTTGTAAAGTCGACTGATCTTCCTATAGCAATGCCTATGGCAAGACCGCTTGAACTCACTTTCAGCGAGGGCGACGGCAGAGAAACTGAAGTTATTCTCAAAACATCAGAAACTTCATTCGTAGCAGATGAAAATACTACAGAAGACAATATGAACGATCTTCCGCAGGCAGAGCAGAACGTTCTTGTACGCGGAAGCAAGCACAGATTCGAAGGAGAAGAAAAGATCTCGAGCAGCATTTACGCATTCGGTTCTGCATTCTTCATTGACTACTACATTACAAGTACAAACGCTCTTAACAACCAGGAACTTGCAGTAAACCTTATAAACAAGTGTTCAGGCAAGGAAGACGGTGTTACAATAACTGCAAAGAGCCTTGCGGTAGAACCTCTGAACATTTCAGAACAGGGAATGCATGCAGTATCACTTCTTGTTGAAGTTGCTATTCCTCTTGCAATAGCATTTGCAGGTCTGGTTGTTTACTTAAGGAGACGTAACCGATGAGCAGCAGTGTAAAATATCTTATCGCCGGTGTCACAGCAGTAGCTCTGCTGACCGGCGGTATAATTGCAATGAATCTCACTGATCCTTCAAAGAAACAGGCTGAAGATTCTGAGGTTTCCGACACAGCCGAAGAAACAGCAGAAGCTATCTACACAGGAGCAAGTGATGACATTGTTTCTATCGAAGTAAAGAACGATGCCGGCGGATATACTTTTGTAAGAAAGACAAAGGCTGCCGGTGAGGCACAGGCAGTATTCACTGTTGAAGGACTTGACGGTGTGGTGCTTGATTCAAATCTCGTTGACGGTTTTGCAGTTCAGGCTAAGGAACTTGTTCCTGACAAGGTAATTGACGAAAATCCGGCCGACCTTTCCGTTTACGGACTCGACAAGCCGAAGGCTGAAGTTACTGTTACCTATGACGGTGACAGTGCAGGCAAGGCTGTAATTCTTGTCGGAAATGATTCACCGGGCGGCAGCATTTACGTAAAAACCAGAGATGCTGACACAGTTTATACTGTTCCGTCAAGCTTTGTAAAGTCCTATACATATGAAAAGGAATACTTCGTATCAAAGTCAGTTCTTGAAAAACCAGCCGACGATAAGATGCCTGTCGTAAAGAAGATCACAATTGAAAGACCGGATCTTGAAAAGCCGATCGTTCTTGAATACACAGGCGAAAATGAATCCGGCGGAACAAGTGCGACACATGTAATGACTTCACCGGTCAAGGCATATCTTGATGTCAGCAAGTCTGCTGATATCACACACGGACTTTTCGGCCTTACTGCTGAAACCGTGCTCAGCCTTTCTCCTTCAAAGGAGGAACTTGCCGTT
>JAGDDO010000085.1 GCA_017848205.1 Oscillospiraceae bacterium
GGAGATGAGAATGCTTTAAGGCATGTGTTACCTAAAACTATTGATCTGAGTTTCTTAAGCGGAGCAGAAAGTCCGAGATACTCAGGGTAGCTGTATGAGTAACGCTTGTTTGTGGTAAGGTACCATGTCTTTCCGTCAAGACTTATGTAGCTGCTGTCAGTTTCGCTTTCAGCAAATGTGTGGAAAAGATAGGTGTGGGATGAGAAGAATCCTGCTGAAACTGTGGCTGCAGAAGCTTCCATCGGAATGCAGTAAGGTGATTCATGGTTCGTAAGCCTTACAACAACTGAAAATTTATCACCCTGTTTTACGCTTACAGGAGTTTCAAGATTTACTGTGTGATATCCGGTGTAGCGCTGTGATCCGGAAGTCTGTGATGCCAGAGTTCCGTTTACAGGTGAGTATGATCTTGATGAAGGATCGGTGCCTGTATAGACTGATATTTCATAATCGGCATCATCTTCGGTGGTGTAGAATGCCACGGCTGTTATCGGATCATCGTTTTCAGCTGTGAATGTGTTTGCCATGTATCCTGAAAGATCTTTCTGGTTTGCATCTGCCGAGATAGATACGCACCATCCGGCTTCGTCGTACTGGTAATTGGTTGAGTAGGTGTCACCCGGAACACTGTTGTAGCATCCTGCTTCGCAGAAACTTTTATCTTCGTATGAGATCCAGAAGTAACCCTTGTCGCCCCAGTCTGTACCCCAGCTGTTCTTTACAAGCCAGGCTCCGTCGTGTTCAGGCTGGCTGCGGTCACGGCGGAAATTCTTCCTGGAGTAGTTGTCGTCCCATCCGACAACGAGGATGGCATGGTCGATGCCTGCTCCTTCTTCGTCAACATAGTGTGCATGCGTATACTCGTTGTAATATTCCGGACGGCTGTAGCATGCTGCTGCGACCGCATTGTGGTTGTATACGAGTTCCTTCATGAAATTTACGGAATGCTTTACGTGGGAGGAACTGAGCGGGTGGACGTTAAGTACGTCCGTTACCTTGTAGTCTGCTGCGTACTGCATGTACGGTTCCATGCTCTGAACAGTTCCGTACGGAGCCTTGTCCTCGGTTATCAGACCCTGCCAGCGTGAAAGCGTGGCAGCGGCAATGGTATTGGTGCCTCCGGTGTTGAATACATTTTCCTCGGTTGACATAAGAGGCTTGTATCCGCGGTAGGCAAAGTAGCCCAGGTGCCATTCCGAAAGATCGGGATGATCATCTATACCGTTTTCTATAAGCTGAGTTTCAACGGAATCTGTTGCGGCGATCGCCCAGCACATGCCGTAGTCGCCCTGAGTCTTTACTTTCGTGATTATTCCAAGATCAGTCAGACTGAATTTGGAAGGAAACTCTGTAGTTTCAGGACTTGTCTCATTCTCAGCCATTGCAACGTCAATGGCATCAAGAAATGATGATGAAGTCAGTGTTTCCTCCTCGCCCTCGCGGTAGCTTACGTGTTCAGTGTAGATAAGTCTTTCCCCTGATGTGTCACACATACCGTCGTAAATAAGGGCGTTGAATGCGAAGACAGCAGCAAGGCTGGTGATTGCAATAACTTTTTTCATACTATCCCTCCGTTGGGAACTGTCCGTAAATTACTGTGTTTCAGCGAACATCTGCAGACAGTGTCTGTTCAGTTCATATCAGAAAAGAACATCCCTGAAGCATACGTTTGGTCTGTTTTCATCAAAGTTCCAGGTGTGATATGCTCCGCCCTTGCAGAATTCATATTCACCGCACTTTTCACATTCCCCGCATGTCAGGTCTTTTCTGAATATTTCAAATTTGTTTTCCCAGACGTCTTTGAAACGATCTTTGAAAATGTTGCCCATTATGAATTCCGGACGGCGTTCGATATCAAGACAGGCAGTTATATCGCCGTTTGACATTATACTTGCCACTCCGTAGCCCGCTTCGCAGCGGAAATACCAGTCACGTACCTCGCGTTCGTAGTCCATTCCGAGGTAGTGCTCGCATCCGTATGTAACAGGTTCACCCTTGATCCTCATGTTTCTGATATATTCGAACATGCGGACAATGTCTTCGTTTGTCATAAGAAGTTCAGGGTGTTCGTTTGCTCTTCCTATAGGATCGATGTTTACGATTCTCCAGGAATCTATGTCCATGTCGTTGAAAATGCGGTACAGCTCGTCAAGCTGACCGATGTTCTGGTGAGTAACGACTGTTGTTATCTGAATATGCTGGAATCCGCCCATGTCAATAAGGTTCTGAACACCTTCCATGGCCCTTTTCCATCCGCCCGGTGTCTGTCTGAAAGCGTCGTGTGTTGCTTCGGTACCGTCTATGCTTATGGAAATTGTTTTCATGCCTGTTCTTTTAAGATCCTTTGCAACTTCAGGCGTGATGAGAATACCGTTTGAGGTCATGCCCCAGAGGAATCCCTGTTTGTTTGCGTCATCCATTATATCAAAAAAGTCGTTTCTGATAAGCGGCTCGCCGCCTGTGATGCAGAGCGTGAATGATTTTGTATCAAAATCTTCAGCGATCTGCTTCATAACTTCGTGATACTGTGCAGGTGTCATTTCCTCAGCCTTAACATCACCGCATCTGCTTCCGCAGTGCAGGCAGTGTTCGTTGCACCGCATGGTAAGTTCGAAGAACAGATGTCTGAGCTTTATTTCACGCGCCGCAGCAAGTGCACGCATATCTTTTTTCTTTGTCATTATATTGAGCATTGTAATTAAACCTCATTTTCCTTCTTTATATTGATTTTATAAAAAAATTA
>JAGDDO010000086.1 GCA_017848205.1 Oscillospiraceae bacterium
CTATTCTCCGTGCTGTCGGTGACAGTGCCGCAACACTGTATTTTCTTCTTATCTCATCAGCGCTGAATATAGGCCTCGACCTGCTTTTCGTGGCTTTTTTCAAATGGGGCGTAACAGGTGCAACCATTGCAACAGACATATCACAGGCAGCTTCATTTGCAGCAGCATATTTCTACATGACAAAGAAATATCCGGTGTTCCGCTTTTAACTTTCCGATTTTCACTGGGTTCCGCAGATGATAAAAGCTACAGTCCGAATAGGGTTTCCTATCTCGCTTCAGCTCATGATAGTTTCCTTCGGTCTTACATTTATCCAGCGTGCTGTAAATGAATTCGGAAAGGTAATGACAGCTTCAGCCACAGTAGGCCAGCGAATCGAAATGTACCTCAACCTTCCGGCTACCGCTTTCCAGACTACACTTGCCACATACACCGGTCAGAACATCGGTGCCGGCAAACCGGAACGTGTTAAAAAAGGCGTAAAGCAGGCACTTCTGATAGCGCTTTCATTTACTCTCTGCATTTCCGCTCTGGTAACGGTATTCTCCGGCTCAATAGTCACTCTTTTCAGCCTGAGTGACCAGGCTGCGGTATACTGCCTGCAGCACCTGCGCGCCATAGCGCTCGTAAACATAGTACTCACAATGTACGTTCCTGTATTCGGAGTGTTCCAGGGTTCAAACCACAGCGCCTTCCCGATGGTAGTAGCTACCGTTGCCCTCGGCACACGAGTTCTTGTAACTTATCTTTTCCGCTACAGTGATATATTCGGACACACTATCATCTGGTGGAACGGCATTTTCGGATTCGGCATGGGATTCGTGGTAACATGGATATACTATCTCAGCGGAAAATGGCAGAACAACGCAGCTGTTAAATAAATGCAGTTTGCATAAAACGAAAGGAGCAGGAAATGGGTTTACAGGGACAGACACTCGAAAGGACCGGTTCAAAGACAAAGGAACCTAAACGATACAACGTGATCATGCTCAACGATGATTTTACAACAATGGATTTTGTGGTTGCTGTACTGATCGATATCTTTCACAAAGATCAGCTGACTGCTGAGGCCCTGATGCTTGATGTGCATAAAAAAGGAAAAGCTGTAGTCGGAACATATTCATACGACATAGCTGTGACGAAAACACGTACAGCAATGCAGCGCGCACGGGATGAAGGATTCCCTTTCAGGATGCTGGTAGAGGAGGCATAAAACAAATGGAATATTCTGAACGTCTTCTTACAGCGCTTATAAACGCTGCAGAATTTACAAAGAAGCAGAAACTGGAATTATGCACTCCGGAAACTGTTCTCTATTTTATCTGTGATGATGAACTGTTTGACAGTGCTTTCTCCGACTGCGGAGGAGATACTGACTTTCTCGAAGCTGATCTTTATGATTACATTGAAAATAATATAGACAGATTTAACAGCGAAACCAATACAGTACAGAATTCCCTTGCGCTTGAATGTGCACTGGAAAACGCCGCAATAAGCGCTTCAAACAGCGGAAACCGTGAAATTGAGATAAAGCATTTTATCCACGGAATGTGGCAGATAGAGGATCTTTATGCCGTTTATTTCATTGAAAAGCAAGGTATAAAGGAAACCGATCTTTTATGTGCTATTGCTGAACTTGATGATGAAGAACAGCTGCCTGAAGATGTCATAATAAAAAAGCGGAACGACACTGATGACCATACATACTATAACGTCGAAGATGATGAAGAGGATGACGACGATGAATTTATCACCGGAGCAGAATCTTCACGTAAAAGTCATCGCAGCACAGAAGGCTTTGTAACCTGCCTTAACGACAGTCTCGGCGATGTTAATCCGCTCATAGGACGAACTGAAGAGCTTGAAAGGACAATGCAGATACTCTGCCGTCTTGACAAGAACAATGCCCTTCACATCGGCGATCCGGGTGTAGGCAAAACTGCTGTAATGTACGGTCTGGTAAAAAAGATCGTATCGGGCGATGTTCCGGAACCGCTAAAGAATGCCCGCGTTTATTCCTTCGACATCGGGTCGATGCTTGCAGGTACGAAATACCGCGGTGATTTCGAGAAAAGGCTGAAAAAGGCACTTTCCGACATAAGCCGTGATGAAAACCCGGTGATCTACATTGACGAGATACACAATATTGCCGGTGCAGGTGCCACGGGTGAAGGTTCATTTGACGCTGCAAATCTGTTAAAACCGTATCTGACAGACGGAAAGATACGCTTTGTAGGAGCTACGACCTATGAAGAGCACAAAAAATATTTCGAAAAAAACAAAAGCCTCATAAGACGTTTCCAGAATGTCGAAATAAAGGAACCATCAAAGGACGAATGCATAAAGATACTTGAAGGTCTTAAAAGCAGATACGAAAAGTTTCACGGCGTAAAATACGCTGACGATGTTATTCCGTATGCAGTCGAGATGAGTTCAAAATACATAAACGAACGTTTTCTCCCTGACAAGGCTATCGATCTTATCGACGAAGCCGGTGCATATCTTAAACTGGGGCTGGACAAAGAAGTAAACAAAGATCAGGGTAATGATCCTCATTTATCATCTGTTACAGAAATGCTTTTAAAGGAAGCCGGCGCAGTACCGGTTGTAGACCGCGGAATAATAAACGCTGTACTTACTAAGATCTGCCGCGTTCCTGTCGAGACCGTTGAAACGGAAGACATGGACGGAATTGCCGGACTTGAAGAGAAGCTTTCTGCCCTTATTTTCGGACAGAACGAAGCGATAAAACAGGTAGTCAATACGGTCAAGTTCTCAAAGGCAGGACTGAACGACGAAAACAAGCCGCTTGCAAGTCTTCTGTTTGTCGGCCCTACCGGTGTCGGAAAAACCGAGATCGCACGTCTGCTTGCACAGAAACTCGGACTTAAGCTTATCCGCTTTGACATGAGCGAATACGAGGAAAAGCATGCCGTTGCAAAGCTTATCGGCTCTCCGGCCGGATATGTCGGCTACGAGGAAGGCGGACTTCTCACTGAAGAAATAAGAAAAAATCCTTCTTCAGTCCTTCTTCTTGATGAGATAGAAAAAGCTCATCCGGACATCTACAATATACTTCTGCAGATGATGGATCATGCAACACTGACGGACAATCAGGGACGCAAGGCTGATTTCCGCAATGTCATCATCATCATGACATCGAACGCAGGTGCCAGCCGCATCGGAAAAAGCGTTATCGGATTTGAAAGCAGAGACCGTGACAGCAGCGTTGTCATGGAGGAAGTAAAGCGCATTTTCCAGCCTGAATTCCGTAACCGTCTTGACCGTATCGTTGTATTCAACGGCATGGATGACAGCATGGCGGAAAAGATCATCGGTAAAAAGCTGAGTGAACTTGCTGACAAACTTGCAGTTAAGAACATCACACTTGAATACGCCAAGGCTGCAGCTGATCTTATCAAGAAAAAAGGTATCTCATCAGAATACGGTGCCCGCGAAGCAGACCGTGTGATCAGAAATGAGATAAAACCGCTTTTCGTTGACGATATTCTTTTCGGAAAACTAAAAACCGGCGGAAAGGTATTCCTCTCTGCCGTTGGCGATAAATTCATTATAAAATCTGATCAGATCTGACAGGTATGATCACCCCAGAACACCGCATCCCCGTAAAACCGGGCTGCGGTGTTTTTGTTTTCCGAAAATATTCCGGTGTATATGCAGGATAAGAAAAATTACAAAAAGCTATTGACAAGACTGTATTTATCGATTATACTGTATATATACCGATATAGACAGTATATATACACACTTATCAGGAGAATTTTTCATGAAAATAATAATAAAAAACAAATCAGAACTGCCTATCTACGAACAGATAGAAGAGCAAATGAAGACACAGATACTTGACGGGACCATAAAGGAAGACGAACAGCTTCCTTCTATCCGTCAGCTTGCCCGTGATCTGAAGATAAGCGTAATCACAACAACAAGAGCCTACAACGATCTTGCCGAGGAAGGCTTTATCATTTCTGTTGCCGGCAAAGGCTACTTTGTTTCTCCGCGAAACAACGAACTCCTTAAGGAACGTATGCTTTTCGAAATGGAGGAAGGCCTTGAAAAAGCCGTAACAAACGGCAGAAACGCCGGTCTTTCGGACGAGGAGATCATAGAGGCGCTTAAGAAATTTATGGAGGGATGACAATGGAAAACATTCTTGAAATCAACGGCCTTAATAAATCATACGGGGATTTTGCTCTGAAAGACGTAAGCTTTTCCCTTCCAAAGGGCTACATAATGGGATTTGTCGGCCAGAACGGATCCGGCAAGACTACTACTATCCGCTCGATACTCAATATGGCGAAGACCGACAGCGGAAAAATATCCGTCTTCGGTCTGGACAGTGTAAATGACACTATCGAGATCAAACAGCGTACCGGCGTGGTTTTCGACAGTCTTTATCTTGCGGAACATCTTACTGCAAAACAGATAGAAAAGCAGTTAAAACCTTTTTATAAGGACTGGCAGAGCGATGAGTTCTTTAAGCGCCTTAAAAGTTTTGAGCTTCCGGACAACAAGAAGGTCGGCGAGTTTTCAAAGGGCATGAAGATGAAACTGATGATAGCCGTTGCCCTCTCCCACAAGGCTGAACTTATCATACTCGACGAA
>JAGDDO010000087.1 GCA_017848205.1 Oscillospiraceae bacterium
AGTTCCTTTTCGGCAAAGAAATCAATGTAACTCATCATGCACCATTTTCCGTTAATTTTAAAGAGGGTGAAATTCTCCTCATTTATTGTCTTTGACCCCAGATTTCCCTTAATGGTAAATGTCAGAGCAAGATTGTAGCCGTCTTCGAAAACAACATCGGCAAGATCCTCAGGGCTGAGTGAAATGTACTCATTCTGGTATTTTTTCAGTTCTTCCTCATTAAACTGCTTTTCTTTGTATATCTTGTAGGTGATGTTGAAATCAGTGCCGTAAACGCGGGTAAGTTCACGGTAATACTGATCAAAGTAAAGAAGATCAGCAGTGTGGACCTTTTCAGGATTTTCAAGTGCATCAGACATCTGGTTAAGTACGATATAGGCATACTGCTCACTCATAATGCGCTGAAAAAGCTCCGGAAAAGCTGAAATGTGCTGGTCGTATTCATTTGCTACGCAGCCTGAAATATAATCTCTTACCGGTTTCATGTAATAGTATGACGGCTTCCGGGTAAACATACTTACAACGAGTGTAAGTCCTGTTATAAAAGCCACTGCTGCGAGAAAGCCGCCGGCTATCTTCAGTTTCTTCGTGCGCTTTTCTTTTTTCTCAGCTTCCCTGCGTCTTTTTATTGCATCAGCACCCGGTATTTTCTGAAGGCACTCGGGGCATTCGTATGCTTCGTCATCCATTTCAGCACCGCAGTGCGTACAAATTTTACTCATAGTCTAAAACTATCCTTTCATGTGTTGTAGCGGATGTCATTATGAAAAACGTTCAACAAGTGCGTCGAGTATTTTTTTCGCCTCGTCATAGTTTTTCTCCATTTTATCTCTGTAGCGTGCGCCCTTCTGTACCTTTCTTAAACCTATGTACATGTCTTCAGGAACTTCGCCTTCGAAGCCGGTCTCTTCGGCAAACTTTGTTCCGGAAAGATAGAAGCCGTATCCTTTTACATGTTCATTGTCCGGATAAAATGCTTCAAGGTTTTCAAGTGTATCTTCCGGGTAAATGAACTTGTCTGATTCGCTGCAGGAAATGACCATGATAGTGTCTCCGTCCTGCATGAGAGCAAAGAGCTTTGATGAACTTGCCTGCTGAGTATAAGGGTCAGTGTCATCAATTATTTCTGTAAGCGGCATGTAGTAAACTGAGGAAAGCACTTCTTTGTTTCCGTTCATGTCATCGGCATACTCTTCAATAATATCTTCGAGCGATGTGCAGCAGGATGCCATTCCGTCAGCATTTACAAGCATCATTGCTGTAAAGTCCGGATTCGGGCGGTGCATAAGATCATAAATAAGAAAACCGCCTATTACGATAAACATAGAGCTGAGAATGACCATAGCCTTGTTGCAGTAGAAGAAAGCTCCGACTTTCTGCCAGAAAGTATAAGGTTTCTGCTCTTCACGCTTGACCAGATCGCCGCCGTCGGAAAGTCCCTGTTTCATTTTAAGCAGTTCTATTTTTTCACGGCGAATCTGTTTTGCGTATTCTTCGTTTTCTTTTTCCTTTTCATTCGCTCTGATTCTGACTCTTTCAGATTCAGCGTGAAGTTTTTCACTTCTTTGCTTCAGCATGGTATCGAATATACCATTCTTATTATTTGCAGTATCCATTTTAAAAATCCTCCCTTTTGCAGAACGGGAACACGCAGTGACTTTCCGTCCGGTTTGCTGTCACTGCAAAAAACGTACAATTCAGGCCTTTTCAAGACCACAATACTTTTATTATACCATAGATTTAGTGCATAAACAATGAATTTCTGATGAAAAATAAAAACTTTTTTGTAGGTGCTCTCTTACACTCTTTGTTTTTATGCGCAAAAATCCCCCTCAGAACATTAACGGAACAATTTCCGCGTCTGTCCTGAGAGGGATGATCCGGACTGTTTATCACAGTGAGATCCGGATATATTTTTCGTTTAC
>JAGDDO010000006.1 GCA_017848205.1 Oscillospiraceae bacterium
GCACTTTTCCAGAGCGACTCGTTCTTCGGAGTTTTCCAGATTATCTGCGGATCAGGTCTTATGAGCTTTACGCCGTTCCAGTCCTCAAGCTTTTCCTCCGATGATGTATCAAGTATTTTATACTGTTCCCATTTATCTGCTATTCTCAAATCCAGTCCTCCGGTCATTTGATTTCTTAAGTACCGGCGTTGTTCCGGTCTCTTCCTTTATCATGTCTGAGATCTCATTGGCATAGCGGTTTATCTTATCGAAGCTTTTTCCTTCGACCATGACCCTGATAACAGGCTCGTCTCCGGCTTCACGGACAAATATGCGTCCGTCATCGCCGAGGCCGTACTGTCTTCTTTCAATGAGATCAGTTATGTTGTGGTTGTTTTTCCAGAGCTCCTTGTACTCCGGAAGTATGCCTACATTTATAAGCACCTGCGGATATTTCTCCATTACGGAAGTAAGCTCGGACATTGTCTTCCCGGACTTTTTCAGTGCGTCGAGCAGTTCCATGGCTGTAATAAGCCCGTCTGCCGTCGTGGAAAGATCCGGAAAGAGCACCTTGCCGTTCTGTTCACCGCCGAGGGTGTAGCCGCCGTCAAGAAGTTTTTCATTTATGCAGCGTTCGCCCGGACGTGAAGTTATGACTTCTATTTCGTTTGTTTCCGCAAAGTGTCTGAAACCGAAATTCGATGTATCGGTAATGACCACCGTGTCGTCTTTCAGCTTGTTTTCATTCTTGTAGTGGCGCGAAAGAACAGCCATTATCTGGTCGCCGTCAATTACTTCTCCCTTTTCGTCAAGGGCAAGGCATTTTTCGACATCGCCGTCGAACACAAGACCTATGTCGGCGCGTCTTTCGACTATCATCTTTGCCATTGCCGCGGTGTTAAGGACTCCGCAGCGGCTGTTTATATTCATTCCGTCAGGTTTGTCGTTTATCATGATGCACTTTACGCCCAGTGCTGAAAAAAGCTTTTCGGCAGTGGAGGAGGCGCATCCGTTGGCACAGTCAATAACTGCCCTTATACCTGTAAAGTCGTACCGTCCTGTTTTCAGAAGATGCCGGATGTAATCCCACTCGGCATTCTTGTAGGCAATGGCCTTTCCGACTCTCTCGTGTGATACGAGAGGAATTATTTCAGGATGACGGCAGACCGTATTTTCAAGTTCATCTTCAACGTCCTCGGATATTTTGTATCCTGCTCCGGAGAAGATCTTGAGACCGTTTATCTCGTAGCTTCTGTGTGCCGCAGTTACCATTACACCGGCATCTGCCTTGCTTGATCTGGTAAGATGGGCTACCGCAGCCGAAGGTATGACACCGAGTCTCACAACATCAGCCCCTGCTGAACAGATACCGGCGACAAGAGCACTTTCAAGTATGCCGGAGGACAGACGTGTGTCCATGCCGACAAAGACCGTCACCCTGTGCTGAAGTTTGCGTGACAGGGCGAGCACAAGAGCTCTTCCGGTATTCATGACCATTTCACATGTTATTTCGGTTATAGCCGTTCCGACTATACCGTCAGGAGTAAATAATCTGTCCATTGCAGACACTCATCCTTTCATCAGAATGACAGCTGTTTACCGTTTTCTCCGTCATCCGGGGACGCAAATCCCAGATGCTCGTAGGCAAGCTTCGTGGCGCATCTTCCCCTCGGGGTCCTCGCGAGAAATCCGAGCTGCATAAGGAACGGTTCGCACATATCCTCCAGTGTGACCGCCTCCTCGCCGATAGCGGACGCAAGCGTGTCCAGTCCCACCGGACCGCCGTTGTAGCCTTTTATTATCATGGTAAGCATTCTCTTGTCGATGCTGTCGAGCCCGATCGGATCTATTTCAAGACGGTCGAGGGCTATGGAGGCAAGATCCTTCGTGATGACACCGTTTCCAATTACATCGGCGAAATCGCGCACACGCTTCAAAAGGCGGTTCGCTATACGCGGCGTACCGCGTGCTCTTCCTGCTATTTCTGCAGCTCCGTCAGGATCACACTGTATTCCGAGGATCATGCTGCTTCTGCGTATGATGTCACAGAGCTGTTCCTTCGTGTAGAGTTCGAGCCTGAGTATTACGCCGAATCGGTCACGAAGCGGCGAAGTGAGCTGACCCGCCCTTGTGGTGGCACCTACAAGAGTGAATTTCGGAAGGTCTATACGTATGGAACGTGCAGACGGTCCTTTTCCTATCATAATGTCCAGCACATTGTCTTCAAGCGCCGGATAGAGAACTTCTTCAATTGACTTGGAAAGACGGTGTATCTCGTCGATAAAGAGAACGTCGTTTTCCGAAAGATTGGTAAGCAGTGCGGCCAGATCCCCCGGCTTTTCAATTGCCGGACCGGATGTTATTCTGAGATTTGAACCCATTTCGTGAGCGATAATGCCTGAAAGGGTGGTTTTACCGAGTCCCGGAGGGCCGTAGAGAAGAACGTGGTCAAGAGCCTCGCCTCTTCTTTTTGCTGCTTCTATGTAAACTGCAAGGTTTTCCTTCGCCTTGTCCTGTCCGATGTACTCGGCAAGACATTTAGGTCTGAGGGAAACCTCTATGTCGCTGTCATCATTTGTGACTTCCGGTGTTACCACACGGTCGTCGGTTTCAAAGACCTTTTCACTTGTTTCGATCAAAGCGTTTCCCCCTTACATGCTCATTCTCTGTGCCATGATCTTAAGCGCCTGCCTGATAAGTTCGGCAGACGGAAGAGACTGGTCAAGTCCTGCAAGCACCGGAGCAATCTCAGACTGTGTATATCCGAGAACGAGCAGAGCTGAAAATGCCTCGGAGACTGCTGATCCGTCCGATACCGGAACAGCCGGTCCGCCTGATGCGGCTGAAAAATCTATATTGTTTTCCTTGACTATCTTGTCCTTCAGTTCAAGAACGATCCTCTGTGCCGTCTTGGCACCGATGCCCTTGGTCTTCGTAAGAGTTTTGCTGTCCTCTGAAGCAACGAGAAGTGCAAACTGCTCGGAATTCACATCGGAAAGTATCGAAAGAGCAGCCTTCGGACCTACACCTGAAACCGAGATAAGCATCTTAAAGCAGTTAAGTTCCTGCTTCGTGGCAAATCCGAACAGTTCCATGCAGTCCTCCCTTACGTGAAGGTAAGTGTAGAGCATGACCTCCGAACCTTTTTCGCCGAGTGCGGCAAGGGTCTGGAGCGTTGTTCTGCAGGCATATCCCACACCGCCGCATTCAACAACAGCAAGCTCTGTCTCTCTGAGCACAAGTTTTCCTCTTACACTATATATCATATTTTTTCCTCATTTCTGATCCGCCGGAACAGTGTCCGTGGCATATGGCGATGGCTATCGCATCGGCAGTATCATCCGGCTTCGGAACTTCCGCAAGCTTAAGGATACGCTTTACCATTTCCATGACCTGTTTCTTTTCAGCCTTACCGTAGCCTACCACACTCTGCTTTACCTGAAGCGGCGTGTACTCGAAAACAGGAACATCCGCAAGCGCCGCCGCAAGATTTATCACTCCGCGTGCCTGGGCGACATCGATGGCTGTTTTCTGGTTGGTAGTGAAGTAAAGCTTTTCGACTGCCATACAGTCCGGTTTGTACCTTTCGATAATGTACTGCATGTCGGTAAAAATGTTCTTCAGTCTTCCGTTGAAGTCCGTATGCGCTTCGGTAAATATGGCGCCGTATTCCACGGGCGTAAACTTTACTTTATCATAATCAAGGACTCCGAATCCGACTATCGCGTAGCCCGGGTCAATTCCGAGTATTCTCAAACGTATTACCTCACTGTCAATAACTGTAATTTCAAATATGCATACATAATCAAGTTAATTATATCATAAACCGGACGAATTTTCAATCAGTTTTTTTACGTGTCAGCACCTGCTTTACGAACGGCGCTTATAAAATGAAAAGCAGTCCGGAAACTACGCATTTACGTGGTTTCCGGACTGCCTGATAACAGTTTGAAATTATATAAGTCCGTAATTACGGCATGTATGTTACAGCAACAACGGAAATGTTGTCACGGCATCCCTTGTTGAGGGAACGTTTTACCAGCTCCTCGAGACGTTTCATCATCGGCATCGGCATAGAAAGCACTTCCTCGATCTCGGACTTTACTATATAGTCTGAAAGGCCGTCCGAACAGATGAGAAATACATCGCCGTGTTCAAGAGGTTCCCTGATGGCGTTCACGTCAATGTTCGGCTGTGCCGTGGTGTTTCCGAGTACCGGCATGATAATGTTCCTGTGAACATGGTTGCGCTTTTCCTCGTAGCCTATCTTGCCCTGTTCGTAAAGCATTTCCACAAGAGACTGGTCCTTGGATATCTGTTTGAGCTTTGAGTCCCTGAAACGGTAAAGCCTTGAATCCCCGACGTTCATGCAGCACAGTTTCTGTTCTTCATCCACTGCAATTCCGCATATGGTAGTCTGCATGTTCGATGAGTTCTTGTGCAGCGTGCCGTAGCGCTGAAGCTGCTTGTGTATCTTGCTTATTTCGTTTGTAAGGTTCACCTGGCTGCTGTACGCCTGCTTTGCAAGTTCCGCAAGGCACATCTTTGAAGCGATGTCGCCGGATTTTTCACCGGAAACGCCGTCGCAGACGGCAGCAATAAACGGTTTGTTGACTTCAGTCTCCACTGTTCCTTCTGTCAGGACTATATTATCTATGAGGACTGCATCCTCGTTTCTCTCTTTAACGCCCTGTTCTGTTACTGCGCAGCAATAAAACATAGGTTTCTCCATTTCTGCCTGAAAGAAAGATCTGACAGGCGCCCGTTAATGAAGCACTGATCTGTTCACCGCAAACCCGTTTTCACGGATCTGCACTCAGATCAGCGTTTCCGTAAAAAGAACTGTTATTCAATATCTTCGCTGTAGTTGCCGAGGAATCTGAAATCCTTGAGCTCGTTCTGAAGTGATACAAGAAGAGCGTTTACACGTTCGTCATCCACGCTGCCTTCAAAATCGAGATAGAAAACAACATCAAAGTTGCCCTGATGGCGCGGACGGCTTTCGATCCTTAAAAGATTGAGTCCGGCAACACGGAACTTTGTAAGCATTCTGTAAAGTGAGCCCTCGTCATCGGAAAGGGACATAACGACCGATACCCTGTTGGCATCCTGCTCCACCATAGGATCGCGTGCAATGCAGACAAATCTTGTGAAGTTGGATTCCTCATCGGAAATATTCTTTTCGAGTATTTTCAGATTGTAAAGACGCGCACATTTTTCCGAGCAGATAGCCGCAAGCTTCTTTTCGTTCTTTGCAACGAGCTTTGCTGCTGTGGCTGTGCTTGCGTAATGTACGGTCTTCAGATCGTTTTTACGAATGAACTCCGAGCACTGCATAAGTGCCTGCGGATGTGAGTAAACAGCTTCAATGTCACTTACAGACTCAGCATTTGCTGAAGCCAGACAGTGTCTTATCGTTATCCTTACCATTCTGTTTATGTACACCTTATACTTTCTCATAAGGTCATAAACCGCAGAAATGGAACCGGTGCTTGAATTCTGTACCGGTATGATGCCAAAATCGATGGTTCCGTCCTGAACGGCTCTGAAAACATCTTCAAACTCACGGTAGAACTCGATCTTTTTACGGTTTCCGAAGATCCACTTTGTAGCCTCTTCGGAGTTTGAACCCTTTACGCCGTAGCAGCCGACCTTACAGTCGAGCGGTGCGCTGAAATCGATGTGGTCAACGAAAGTAACGCCCTTGTTTATCTCGCACTGCTGATAGCTTTTGCTGATGTCCATAATATTCGAGAAAAGAACTGCCGCACTGTCCTCGAATCTCGGATCAGCCTTTTTCTTGATACCGTCAATAACTTCCTTTTCCCTGCCGGTCTGAAGAACGTTTACGTTGTTCTTTTTCTTGTATTCTGCTACCTGAAGGCAGAGTTCCATTCTTTTCTGGAACATTTCGAGCATTTCACCGTCGAGAATGTCGATCTGGTCTCTGAGCTCTTTTAAATCCATATACAAATTCCTTTCCATATGAAAAATGCTGTGAAGTCATACATTCGCGATAGCTTCACAGCATCATTTGCTTTAATCAAGTTTCTTCTTTTCTTCCTCGAGGATCTTGATGAGATCGTCGATCGAGTCTGCATTGATCTTCTTTGCAGGCTTAGCCGGTTTCTTTTTAGCCGGAGCCTTTGCCGGTGCAGGAGCTGATTTTCTTACAGGCGCCGGAGCCGGTGCAGGTTCAGATTCAGGTTCTGCATTATGCTTTATTTCAGAAGCTGCCGCAGTAAGGTTTTCGATCATCTGCTCGTAGCGGTAAGATGGCCTTACGCTGAGCGGAACTTCCTGAAATGCCGGAATATCTTCTTTTACCTCTTCCTTTTCAGGAGCCGCAGGAACTTCAGGTTCTTCCTTCTTTTCAGGTTCTGCAGTAAATTCTGCAAATTCGTACTTGTTTACATTTCCGGATACCGGAACGCTGTGAGTTTCGTGAACAGGAGCCGTTTCCTTTACCGGTTCCGGTGCTGCCGGAGCAGGTGCCGGTGCTGGTGCAGGAGCTGCCGGTACAGGTACTGCTTCCTGAACAGGAGCAGGTATCTGTGATGCTGCATTGAACTCAGCGTCAGCTTTTCTCTTGTATTCCTCAAAGCTGAACGGTGCCGGATCAGGATCTGAAACAGGTGCTTCAGAAACTGCATTTTCTGCTGCTTCTGCTTCGCGTACTGCAGCTTCAACTCTTGCTCTTGCTGCCATTGCGCTTTCAGCTTCAGCTGCTGCCTTTTCAGCCATGAGCTTTCTGTGTTCTTCAGCTCTCTTTTCTTCGTTTCTCTTCTGCTTTCTCTTTTCCTCGATGAAAAGTTCAGCTTCGAGAAGATCGTCATCGTATCTGAGCTTCTTCGCTCTGATAGTTGCGATAGAAAGGATTATAAGAAGGAATGCAGGGAGCACCATAAGTGCGATTATACCCTTGAATTCTGTAGAAAATGCAAGTATCTCACCGATGAGGTCATCCTTGTTGTAAACTGTTCCGTAGATCTTTGAAGCAGGAACTGAGTAAACTGTATCAAGTGATGCCATGAGGTCTGATCTGAGGTTGTAGGAAAGTGAACCGTTATCATTCTGTGTGATGGATTCAAGGCTTAATATCCTCTTTCCTTCTTCTCCTGTTGAACAGAGAACATAGGTGTTTTCCACCGGCTTTGCAGTGTGATCAATGAAACAGAGCGAATTCTCTGCGATATTCTTTGCATCGGTAGAACGATTTATGAAAAAAGTCATATGATAATCAAGGAAATCGATCCTTGGTGCGCTGTCCTTATTGCGGAAAACAAGATTAGCTCCTACGGAAACGACGAGAACAAGGAACAGAATAAATGAAATCAGTCCCCTGATAAAACCTAAAAAAACAGAGCCGAAACTTCTTCTTCTAGCCATGATTTTCTTCCTTTCATTTTGCTTTTGAATTTTTATTAAAGAGTATTGTCTCTCATACTTCTCATCTACGTCAGGGCACAGAATCCCCGTCATAAAAACGTATATTCATAATTATATCATACATCTTTTTAAAATACAATTTCAAAAACCAAAAAATAATTTTTTTTTTGTAATTTTATTAATTGTGTCAAAACCGCTTGACGATTACAGCCGTTTATGGTACAATATCAATTGTGATTTTTATCGCTGGTGTAGCACAGTCGGTAGTGCAGCTCATTCGTAATGAGCAGGTCGCAGGTTCGAATCCCGTCACCAGCTTTACAGCATAAGCGCATTCAAAAAAGCCGCTCTTTCAGATAAATAACTGACAGAGCGGCTTTTTTGTTAAATATCGCAAAGGTTTACATCTGAATTTTTCACATATTTTACGAATTATATTAATCGGTTATTTACTTTTTCACTAAACCGTGATATAATTAATATACAAGGCTGGGGTAACAGCTTTCAGATCAGGGTCAGAAAATTACGGATCGTTGTTTCCGTAAAGTTTACAAACGGGGATGTGAAAAATATGGCATCTGTCAGGCGCAAAGATAAGCGCACTTATCTTACGAGCAAATCTACAGTTATAATACTCATAGCAGCCGCACTGTGCTTCAGTGTACTCGGCTTCTTTATATACAAAACTATCAGCAACGGTATTCTCGACAAGAGGAAAGCCTCAGCCATGGACGTTATCGCAGTTGTTTCCGACGAACTTAACCGGGAGTACGGCGACAAATTTGAAAAGATAACATCGGCAGGCGATCCTGAATACGACGAGCTGCTGGGCGTCCTTTCAAAATATGAAAAATCAGCTTCGGTCGACTACATTTATACTATGAAAATGCAGGGCGAAAAACTGGTATTCGTCGTTGACGCAGACCCGTCCGAAGCGAGCCGGGCTCTTTACGGTGAAGAATATCCTATGACTGAGGACATCGAACCGGCATTCCGCGGTGAGATCTGCTGCGACAAAAAAACATCCTCAGACAAATGGGGATCCTACATCAGTGCCTATGCTCCTGTAATGAATTCCCAGGGCAAAGTAGTCGGCATAGTCGGAGTTGACACGAAGACAGATAAAATACACCGGGAATTCGGTATTCTGAGGATCCAGATAATTCTTCTGGTCGCTGCATTTTTCGGTATATGTGCAGCTTTCCTTTTCACCTTCTGGGCTTCATTCGCCAAAAAGGATCTGCTCACCGGAATAATGAACTACGACAGTCTGGTTGAAAAAGGCGAAAGCCTCAGACGCAAAGGCGTTCTTTCAGATTATTCAGTAATACAGCTCAACATAAGAAACTTCAAATTCATAAATTCAAAAATAGGCACAAGCCTTGGTGACATTCTTCTCATCCAGTATGCCGGAATAATTTCCGGTCATCTTGAACCGGGAGAATACTGTGCACGTACCGGCAGCGACAACTTCATCCTTCTTGTAAAGAAAGGCCACGAAGACGACCTCATAGAAAAGCTTTCCGAGACATGGATCAATCTTAAAGCTTACGGCGTAAGCGACCTTATACAGATCTCGATCCGAAGCGGCATTTATGAAATCGACAAAAATGACAGCGTTCAGGATTCTATCAACTACACATCAGTCGCACTCAAGAACGCACGTCTTTCAAACAGCAACTTCATAATCCGGTTTGAAAAATCAATGCTGGATTCTATGGTGGAAAACAACCGTATAATCACCGACTTCCGCCGTGCAATGAGCGAAGGCGAATTCCAGGTCTACTACCAGCCGAAAGTAAACATTTCAACCAATGAACTCTGCGGCGCGGAAGCACTTATCCGCTGGGTAAAGGACGGAGACGTTATCTCACCTGCTGAATTTGTTCCTGTCCTTGAAAACGAAGGACTTATAACAGATATTGATTTCTTCGTATTTGAGACCGTATGTCAGAACATATGTGAATGGGAGATCAAGGGTATAAAGCCTGTAACGATCTCATCCAACTTCTCAAAAATAAATCTTGCCAACCCTAACTTTGCTGATTCAGTACTTGCAATAATGAGAAAATACGGCGTTGATCCTGATCTTCTCGAGGTGGAACTTACTGAATCATCAGGATACACCGACTATGAAGCTCTTATCATATTCGTTGAAAAGATGAATCACGCAAAAATACGTACTTCAATAGATGACTTCGGAACAGGATACTCATCACTTTCAATGCTCAAGGACATCAACGTTGACGTAGTCAAGATCGACAAGTCCTTCCTTGCAAAGACCAACTCCGATGATATTCATCAGGAAAAAATGCTTGAAAACGTCATTCAGATGATAAACGATCTGGACAGAACGGTTATCTGTGAGGGAATTGAAAACACGGTACAGCTTGATTTCCTTAAAAAAGCTTCGTGTTCAGTTGTTCAGGGATTTCTGTTCGACAGGCCACTGACACACGATGAATTTGAGCTTCGTCTGAGATCACCTCACTACAGTGTTGATGAAAACGGAAAAATCACAGTGGAAACACCGGAATACGAGGAACGCTGGGAAACAGTTGATCTCGTTGAAAAGCCGAAAGATGAAACCGTTATTGTCGGAAAAGCGAAAGATACAGACGACAGCGACTATTCAGAGATCGCAGAAACAGATAAAAAACCGGCACCTGAACCAGCCGTAAAGTCTGAACCGGCGGATACTGAAAAAACAGAAACAAAGCCTGAAAGAAAAACTGAGATCGATGAGTCAGCAAAGGCTGAAAGCTTCGCCATGGCAAAGGAAAAGAAAAAAGCCAACAAGAAGCAGAAAAACAAAAGCAAAAACGTCTAAACCCTCCATTTAATAAAAGCGGCGGATATTTCTCAAAACGAAATATCCGCCGCTTCTTTGTTTCCGTAATGCTCACTGTGAACCGTCATGTATTTCAACATCAAGGTCTGTTATTGAAACCGCGCCCTTCGTGCTGCTTCGCATAATGTTCTTGAGTGTCGGAAGAACTGATATGTTTACATTTCTGCTCTTTGAAGCCACCGCCACTTCAAAAGGAACGGTTATCTTTTCGTCCCCAATCTCAAAAGGCTTTGAAAGGCTTAAAAGTGCAATGTTTATGTTGTTTAAGAATTCACTCTGACCTGCAAGGTCCTTTTTCAGTTTCTTGGCAACCAGGAACTCATCTGATCCTGTACGGTAAACATCTGCGTCCGGGAAGAAACTGTGTATAAGCTTGGCGGTAGTTATGAGGATCATGTCGCCTGCTTCCTCGCCGTAGGCAATGTTCACGCTGCTGAAATCCTTAATATTGAAAAGTGCGAAGTAATACGCCTCGCCTTCCGCAGGATTTACCTTGCCGGCTTCAAAGTCACTTGAAAACGAAATACGGTTTCTGAGCTCCGTAAGGAAGTCGTTGTATACCGCATTGGTTAGTGATTCTCTTGTTTTTTCATGCTTTTCAACGACTGTGTCAAGGCTCTTTGCCGTATCTTCACGTTTCTTGTTGATGACGTTGAAAAGTACGATAAGTATGAAACAGAAAATACTGAAAACTATCATGTATCCGCGCATACTGCCGGAAAGTTTGTAGACACTCGCCTCAGTTGCATCTATCATGAACAGCCAGTTAAGATCACTCATGTATGAGTAAACTGAAATGTACTTCTTTCCGTTCATGGTGTAGCTGAACTTGCCGCTTCTGTCCCTGCCGCTTGACTTCAGAACTTCGCTTATGCGCGAAAGCTCATAGGTCGCCGCTTCGGTGCTGATCTTATCCTTATCTTCATGAAATATGTATTTCATATCATTAAGATCAAGCAAAGTGTAAAAAGCGCCTTTCATGTCATGTTCGCTGATGGAATCAAGCTGTCTGGCAAGGCCATCTGTATATACTCCGAGACCGACAAGACCTGCCGGATCATCACCGTCGTTATAGACTGACTTGTACATGGAAACGACCTGTCTCTGCGTCGCAGGAGAGGTGAGTATTCCGGTGTTGTAAACACGGCTTCCAGATTCCTTAAGTGCCAGCTGAAGTTCCTTCAGATAATCGCCGGTCCTTGTGGTAACTCCAACGGTGGAACGGTTTGTATGGGCAAGAACTTTTGTATCACAGTTGCTGACGTAAATACCTTCAAGATTTACTATGTCGTCCGAAAATTCCTCAGTATACTTCTGTGCAGCTTCGAC
>JAGDDO010000088.1 GCA_017848205.1 Oscillospiraceae bacterium
ATTCCGATTCATGTTCTTCTGTACCGCAGTTTCCGGAATCGACAACTGAGGCATGAACAATATTGATTTTGTTTTCGAATAGTTCTGTATCTCTTAAGATAGTAAACTGTGGAACGATTATCTGAGAAAGTGTAAACGCTCCTGCGAGCATAAGTTTCCAAAGATTCTTTTTCATTAATTATCTCCCTTGTGATTATAAATGGGTATATTTCCTATTGTTTTTCCTTTGAATAATGATATTTGACCCGTAAAATGAATATCATTACTTAATATTATACACAATGCTATTCTATAATGCAAATATATTTATGCGATTATTTTTATTCGTATGGAAAAGGTGAGCTGCCGAAGGCAGCTAATAATAGAATGGGGCTGTTAAAAAACAGCTTACTCAAAAGGCACCCAAAGGGTGCCTTTTCTGGTAATAGTACGCCGAAGGCGTTCATATTCGTTAATTATATTATAACTACAAATTGTAACTTTATCAAGTAGAAAATTCATAATAGTTAATTGACTTAATGCCACTTATGTGATAATATTAAGTGAATAAAACAACAGGTAGGTGCGTATATGAAGAGGATTGCAGATTTTATAGTAGAAAAAAGAGTTTTTCTGATTGTCGCGGTACTGATCATTACAGTTATAAGCGGAGTGCTTATACCGAAAGTTAATGTCAATACCGACATGACAAAGTATCTTCCGGACAATTCTTCCATGAAAATAGGTATGGATAAAATGGATGAAGCTTTTCCGGAAGCTGAAACCGACAATACCATACGAGTAATGTACACGGATCTCGATGAGGGACAGAAGCTTATCCTAAAGGATATTCTCGAAAAGATACCTAATGTTACCGACGTGGACTACGACGATGAAAGTGAAGATTACAACAGGGCCAAGTACACAAAGTACGTTCTTCACATGGAATATGATTACGGTTCACCTGAGGAACTGGCTATTTTCGATACCCTTGACCGTGACTACTCCTTTAACGAAATGACTTATATGGACGACAGCGGCAACTCTCCGGGGCTTCCATTATGGGTAATGATCTTTGCAGTCTGTCTGCTTATGATCATACTTATTATAATGAGCGGATCCTGGTTTGAACCTCTGCTTTTCCTGTTCACCATTGCTTCTGCAGTAGTAATAAACCTCGGTTCGAATCTGATTCTCGGTACCATTTCCGAAAATACTTTCTCAGTAACGGCTATTCTTCAGCTCGTTCTTTCAATGGACTATTCCATTATACTGATAAACCGTTACCGTCAGGAACTTGAAAATACCGATGACAGGAAAGCTGCTATGAAGGCGGCGGTTGCGGGTGCTTTCTCATCCATTTCAAGCAGTTCAATCACTACAGTTGTAGGTCTGCTCGCTCTCGTATTTATGAGCTTCAAGATCGGTTTTGACATGGGTGTTGTACTTGCAAAAGGTGTATTCCTTAGCGTTGTATGCGTATTTCTCATGCTTCCGGGACTTATTCTTACTTTCTCCAAAGCTATCGAAGCGACTGCCAAGCCGGTTCCGAACATTCCTACAGGGAAGCTTGCTTCATTCGGCTACAAGGGAAGAATACCGCTCACACTCTGCTTTATTGGTCTGTTTGCAGGCGCATATGTTCTTCATAAACAGACGGTTATCTGCTTTTCAATGTCATCACCTGATATTATAGCTGATATTTTCCCGACAAGAAGTACCGTAGTTATGCTGTACGATAACGAAGATGAGGAAACTGTTACACGTCTGGCTGAAAAGCTCGAAGATCGAGACGATGTAAAAAGTGCTGTAAACTACGCTAATACCATCGGTGAGAAACACAATCCGGCTGACATGGTAAAGGCCATCGATGACCTTTCCGAAAGCCTTGGAAACGGAACAAAAAATGATTTCGATGCTGATGAAATCATGTTCAGAATGCTCTACTACAAATATTTCGGCTATGAGACCGCTGATATGACTGCAGCTGAATTTATGCGTTTCATCACTGAAGATGTAATAGACAACAAGAACTTCCGTAAATATATGGGGGACGATATAAAAGAAAACGCATCTACTCTCGAAAGACTTTCCAGCGTAAAGGCACTCAAAAAGCCGATGAACGCGGAAGAAACGGCAGATTTCTTTGAGATGGAAACAGAAGATGCAAAACAGCTGCTTCTCTATTACTTCATTCAGAACGGCGGAGTATATACCGACACAATGACAATCAGCGAGTTTACGAACTTCGTTCTCGATGATCTTGCGAAAGATCCTGATTATGCTGATATGTTCGACGAGGAAACTCTGAAGCAGATAAAGACGTTAAGCGGCTTTACAGATGAAACTTCCATCAACACTGCATGCTCACCGAAAGAGATCGCTGAAAAGATGGGCATCGAAGAAAAAGACGCCAAAGGACTCTTCGTTTACTACTACGGAAAAGACAAGAACCACGAGCCAAAAACTATGACGATAAAGGAACTTGTAAACTTCCTTAAGGATGATGTTGCAAAAAATCCTGATTACGCGTTCTACTTTACAGACGATTCACTTTCTCAGATAGAAAAGCTTTCAGCTTACACAGATAAGAGCACGATCACAGCCGAACGCGATGCAGCAGGTCTTGCACAGATGCTCGGTATGGAAGAGTCTGCTGTAAGACAGATCTTTAAATTCGACACAAGAGATCTTAATCTGGAAACTAAAAAAATGTCCATGAGGCAGTTTTATTCAGTTCTTCAGGGCATGATGAATGATCCTGCTTACAGTCAGAGTTTTGATCCGGCAGTGATCGAACAGATCAGCCATATGGGAACTATAATTGATCTTGCATCATCAGGAACGCCGTTACCGGCTGAACAGCTCGGTGCAGTTCTCGGTATGGACAGCGGATTTATAAGCCAGCTGTTTATGGGATATTCAGCACAGGCAGGTATGGAAGTAACCGCAATGCCTCTTAAGGATTTCGTTGATTTTCTCGTAGGCAGCATTCTTCCTTCACCTGACTACGCACCGTATTTTGACGAACAGACAAAAGCAGGACTCTACACAATGCAGCAGCTCTGCACGACAGCAGCATCCGGAGCAGTTCTTGATATGAACGAACTTTCGCAGACATTCGGAATGGAATACAATCAGGTAAGAACGATTTTCATTCTCTGCTACGGAAATGACGACAGAAGAATGTCACTATACGATTTCGTAAAATACTTAAATAAAAACGTTGTGACTGATCCGACGTTTGCAGGCAGTATAGATGCTGATGCAGCGAAGAATCTTGCTTTCCTTGAAAAAGTCATGGGTTACACTTACAACATCACAGGCCTTACATACAAGGATGCGGCGGCTCTTCTTTCTATGGAAGAAGGTTCGATGAAGCAGCTTTACGTACTAAGGGAATCCCAGACTGCCGAATGGAAGATGACTCTTAAGACTCTGGTAGAGTTCTTATGCGCAAACAAGGCTGATCTTGCAAAATCTGCTGATCCGGAGATGCTTGAAAATATCGATACACTAAAATCGATAATGGACAGCGCGTCCGCTAAGGAAGAGCTTGATTCCGAAAAGCTTGCGAAGCTCGTAACTATGGAAAAGGAACAGGCTGACAAGCTGATGCTTCTTTACACATACAAGCAGGGAAACACTTCCGAATGGAAGATCAGCGCAAAGGAATTTATCGACTTCCTCATAAGCGATGTTCTCGGCAATAAAGATTTTGCTGACAAGTTTGATGATGAAAATAAAAAGCAGCTTAATAATCTTTCGAAGATCATCAATGCGGTATATTTCAGCGAGAAATATGACAGCACAGGAATGGCAGAACTTTTCGGCAGTATGAGTGAAGATATGGATGAGAACACTGTAAAGCTTCTTTTCCTTTATCATGATGCTAATATAAACGATATCTCAGACAAGACGATGTCGATAACTGAACTTATGAGCTATCTGTCCGATGTACTCATTTACGATGAAACTTTCGGACCGGTGCTCGATGATGAAATGAAGGAAGATATCAAAGAATCAGCTGCCGATCTGAGAGACGGTGTAAAGCAACTCAAGGGCGACAAGTATTCAAGACTTATCCTTTCAGTCACAGTTCCTGAAGAGGGACCGGAAGCTGAGGAATTCTACAACACAGTGACAAGCATGTTCAGCGTTCTGAAGAACGATTACCATCTTATCGGTTCATCTGCAATGAACTACGAGATGTCAAAGACATTCGACGGAGAACTGCTTACCATCACTCTTCTTACTGCACTTGCTATTTTCCTTGTAGTATTCGTCACATTCCGCAACGCTGCGGTTCCGGCTATACTTGTTCTTCTGGTACAGTGCGGTGTTTACATAACCGTTTCAGTTATCGGCATTCAGGGCTACAGCATTCACTATCTTGCACTCCTCATCGTACAGTGCATCCTCATGGGTTCGACCATCGACTACGCGATCCTGTTCAGCACATATTACCGTGAGTGCCGAAAGACAAACAAACCAGCCGAGGCTCTTAAAGAAGCCTTTTCCGGTTCGATGCACACGATTCTCACTTCCGGACTTATCATGGTGACTATTACAGGTATTCTAGGTCAGTGCTTTGGTGATCCGACGGTTGAACAGATCTGCCAGACCATTTCCATTGGTGCCGCAAGTGCGATCATTCTTATAATTTTCATCCTTCCGGGGATTCTGTCTTGTCTTGACAGGTTTACTGCAGGGAAGGACAGGCTTAAAGATAAATAATTAATTGAACAAAAGGAGAACAAACATGAATCACAAACATTATCTTGCCGCTGCAATATCTGCAGCGCTGCTGCTCACAGGATGTCAGCAGACACAGATCACAGAATCGGAACAGGGAACCGCTTCAAC
>JAGDDO010000089.1 GCA_017848205.1 Oscillospiraceae bacterium
GTAGTTTGTCAATGCGTTTAAAGCACGGCGAGCTGTCACGAATTTTTCTTTACCTGAAGCTGCTTCGTAACTGTTCTGATTTTTATCCATCTCTGCTGCAGTTTCTGTTATAAACGAAATTATCTTATCGTAATCTGCCTTGTTATACGCATCTTCCTCATTTCCGAACAGTTCATCGAGTTTTGAGGAAATTTCCGCTGCTTTTTCAGGAGCGGCAAGAGTGTAGAAATCCTTTATGAGCTGTACTGCACACATATCGTTCTGTATGTCGGCACCGTAGATACGTACCTTGTCATCTTCAGCTGCCTTTTCGTTATATTCACGCATCCATTTTATAAGTTCACACATCTCATCTGTACGGTAAATTCGGTATCCCAGCTTTCTGGTGATATCTTCGGCAGTACCTTCGCCGCCGTTTATGTATTCATTGGCAAGAGCACATCCGCCGAAGTCGCCTTCAAGAATGAGTCCGCGGACATTCGTGGTTTCAACAAGTGTTTTAAATACGGAAAGTTTCAGCTCCTGAAATTCCTTATTGCCATGTGTTGCTTCTCCGAGTGCGATTATTCTTGCATTGTCCGGTACGGTAAGTGATTCCACGGCTTTAACCGTGCTGCCGAAATTTTCTATCTTAGCCGGCTTGAAATGGCTTTGAGTAGCGCCGATTCCGGCACAAATGGCGAGTGTGATCACTGATGTTATTATAAGACCTGCTTTTTTCATTTTATTTTATCCTTTCAGTTATGAATAAGTTTCATTCAGTAAAGTTTACTGTAACATTAGTATACCATAAATCACGCTGCATGTCCTGTTTTTTAAATTACTTAACCTTACAATTCTGTAACCTTGCAGTATGATTGAAAACTAAGGAAACACTGATTAAATCGGAAATCCGGCTTCGCCCCGTGCCCAAACTGAAATCAGCGTTTTCCATAAAATAAGAAAGACAGGGCAATAAAAAACAGCGAACGCTTTAATTTATGCGTTCGCTGTTTAATTTACATTCTCGTTAATATTATCGCTGCAGCAATTACAGTACCTACTCCAAGAATAAATCCGAGTGTACATGTTGTGAAGGAAAATTTGTCGAAAACAAATTTCTTATTCCTTGAAAGCAGAACATGGCACGGTTTGTCAGAGCGGTAAAATTTGTCCTGCATGAAACCTTCTTCGGGGAAGATATTCGGATAAACCTCTCCGTCGATTTTGTACCAGGCGACGTTGAACCGGCTTTTCGGGCTTTTGTCGATGTGTGAAAACACAGCCTCGTGTTTCCTTGACGTTATCATGATCACGAAAAACACGCTGAGCATTATTATGGTTGCGGCATATGCCAGACCGATAAGTGCAATGGCGGCTCCGACAAGATAGATCTTCGGTACACCAAGTACAAGGCACAGAACAACGATCACAGCAAGAATGAGCAGTATTTCCAAGATGATCCCCCTATATCTCTGCAGTCAGGGCTGCGTATGTCAGTGCTGTTTTTCTATAAGTTTCAGAGATTCCTCATGAAGACGTGAATTCACTTTCATGAGTTCCGTTTCGATCCGGCTTGGTGCTTCGGAGTCCGGAAAAAGTGTTCTTATTCCCCGGATAAAACCGTGGATATAGATTATCATGCTGGTATAAAGGACTTCCACATCAGCAGATTCTGCACCCCTGGCATTTCTGTAGATGGTGTACTGCCTCTGAAGATATCTGGTCATGTCCTCTGTTATGGTGTGCTCTTTTACTGTTGTCATAATACCCCTCCGTGTTTTGTTCATATCTCTCCCGTTAAGAAAATATATAATTTCTTAGGAAACACTGATTAAATCGGAAATCCGGCTTCGCCGGATTTCCGGAGGTGGGATTTTGCGGGGCTTCGCCCCAAACCCCCACGCTGATTTATGAATAAATCAGCGTTTCCATTAAGTTATATAAGTCATTATATCATTGATCAGGGAAAAAAACAACCGTTTAGTGCAAAAAAAGTACGTATCTGAAATAGGTACGTACTTTTACTGTATGGATCAGAATATAATTTGTTAAGATGACTTATCATTCATAAGATCACTTTCCCGGGAAACGGTAAACCGGATCCCGGGACCGTTCAGTGATTTCTTATAAACAGTGTTTTATGATAACTTGTTCTTGAGCTTAATAAGGTCGATGATAGAAATCTTTCCGTCACCGTTTAAGTCAGCGTTCTTAATGTTTTCTGACTTGATAGATGATGCTCCTATAAGGTGCTTCATAAGAACAGTAATGTCAGTTACATTTACTGA
>JAGDDO010000090.1 GCA_017848205.1 Oscillospiraceae bacterium
GAAGAAAAATGCCGGATATGATACGGACTGAACATATAAATGATTAACGCGAAGTTTTAATGATAAGCCGGTATATACAAATGATTAGTAAGAAAGGAAGATGAAAATGAAACTGGAAGATATCAGAAAGAAGATAAATGAACCGGAATACGATTTTTTAAGAACAAACGAACATCTCGGAAAGAACATAATTCTGCTCGGACTCGGCGGATCACACGCCTACGGAACTTTTACCGATAAATCTGACCTTGATGTACGCGGATGTGCGCTGAACAGCAAAGAAGAAATTCTTTGCCGTGATAACTTTGAGCAGGTAACTGATCAGCCGACTGACACGACTGTTTATTCCTTTAACAAACTCATGCAGCTGCTCACTGACTGCAATCCGAACACTATCGAGATACTGGGGCTGAAGAAAGAGCATTATCTTTATCTTTCGGACATCGGCCGGGAACTGCTTGATAAAAGAAAAATGTTTCTTTCAAAGAAGGCGCTGCATTCTTTCAGCGGTTACGCAACAGCCCAGTTCAGACGCCTTGATAACAAAGCCGGAAGACTCGCGGACCAGAATGTTCAGGAGCAGCATATCCTGAACAGCGTAAAGCTTGCAGAGGAAAACTTTAAAAACATGTATTTTGAATATCCGGAAGATTCAATTAAGCTGTACATCGACAAGGCAGTTTCTCCTGAACTTGATACTGAGAACTTTATGGACGTGAACTTAAAGCACTATCCGCTTCGTGACTACAAGGATATGTGGAACCGTATGGCAGACATTGTCCGCGACTACGGGAAATTCGGAAAGCGCAATCAGAATGCGGTCACACACGACAAGCTCGGCAAGCACATGATGCATCTTCTCAGACTTTACATGATGTGCATCGACATTCTTGAAAAAGGCGAGATCATCACATACAGGGAAGCCGAGCACGATCTGCTCATGAGTATCAGAAACGGTGCTTATCTTGATGAAAACAGACAGCCGAAGGAGGAGTTCTTTGAACTCGTTGAAGATTACAAAAAACGTCTTGAATACGCAAAGGACAACACTTCGCTTCCTGAAAAGCCGGATCATAAAGCTATCAGGGAATTTACGATGTATGTAAATGAAAGAGTCGTAAAAGGGGAGGTATAAAATACGTCCTTCAGGGACACTATCTTTTTGGTTTTGCCTGTGCTATAATAGCGTTATCAGATAAAAAAGTATATTTTACATACTTAAACGAACCAGGGAAACGCTGATCTGTTCATAGATAAGCGGCAAGGAGGAGAATGCTTTATGAAAAAACAAATGATCGCTGCTGCAGCACTTACAGCTATTCTGGCACTTACCGGATGTGACGCAGGAACAGGAAGCGGAACTGCAGAAAACGGAAACAAGGGGAATGACAGTAAGCCTGTTGTAACAACAGGTGCTGAAACAACAGCAGAAACAAAAAAAGCGGCAGAAACAAAAAAGGCGGAAGATAAAGAACCTACGACCGCAGCTGCAACACAAGCCGCAAAAACGGCTGCTGAAGTTAATGCAAAGTCCGAAGGAACAGTCAAGCTCGGCGAGTCGCTTTTCGGCGGATA
>JAGDDO010000091.1 GCA_017848205.1 Oscillospiraceae bacterium
ATTTTAAAGGAAGACATAGGTCTTTCAATGGTAATAAATCCGGAGCTTATTACTGCCGATGAAATAATGCGTATACTTATTTTCCCGGCAGCAGCAAAGCTGGAAGTCTTTTCAAGAGGACGAATAGAGCTTGTCGAGCACAAGCTCAGTGACCGTTTTGAACTTGACGGCATGACGCTTGCCGATATTTACAAGAAACACAAGATCAAATACCTTATCTGTACAGTTGAACGTGATTCAAAGCTGTATATTCCGGGCGGTGACTTTATACTTCACAGCGGCGACAAGGTAAACATTGCTGCATCCCACCGTAACATTGAAGGCTTTTTCAAGGCCATCGGCTCAACACGTTCAAAGATAAAGACCGTACTTATCGTAGGCGGAGGAAAAGTGTGCAGCTACCTTATCAAGCAGCTTCTTAATGCACATATGCAGGTAAAGGTCATTGAGATAGATGAGAAAAAGTGTCAGAATCTTGCTATGGAATTTCCTCATGCCGACATTGTCCATGCAGACGGAACCGACCAGGAGGTACTGATCGAACAGGGACTCAAGCATGCAGATGCGTTTATATCCATGACGGGTATAGATGAGGAAAACATCATCATGTCACTGTTCGCGGTCAGAAATTCCGGTGCCAAGGTCATCACCAAGATAAACCGTGAAAGCTACCGTGAAATAGCAGGGCAGGTGGGACTTGACTGTCTTATCTCCCCGAAAATGCTGACAGAATCGGTGGTGCTAAGCTACGTCCGTTCCATGAAGAATACTTCCGGAAGCAACATAGAGGCGCTTTACCATCTTGTCGAAAACAAGGCGGAAGCTATCGAATTCAGGATAACGAAGGCAATAGACGGACTTATCAACATTCCGCTTAAAAACCTGAATCTTAAGAAAAACATTCTTATCTGCGGTATTATCAGAGGAAGGACTGTCATTATCCCTAACGGTAATGATTTCATGACTATTGATGATTCGGTTATCGTCATTTCCAAGGAACATCATTTTTCTGATATTACAGATATTCTTGCAGAGTAAGGAGTTAATGAATGAATAAACAGGCAGTAGCACATTATCTTTGCAGGATCACGGCATGGGGCTCGCTTCTTTTTCTTATTCCGGCACTTGTAAGCCTTTTCTACGGCGAATGGGATTCGCTTAAAGTTTTCATAGAAGTCGCTGTCGGAATGGCAGTGCTTTCACTTCCTATGGCCATATTAAAACCGAAGGAAAGTGACATGTTTGCAAAGGAAGCTCTTATGATCGTTGCGCTTCTGTGGGTGATCTACCCGGTCGCCGGAGCACTTCCGTTCTGGCTGTCCGGCGAGATACCGTCATTTGTCGATGCGGTGTTTGAAAGCGTTTCGGGATTTACCACCACCGGTTCGACCATTCTTACGGACATAGAATCCCTGTCTCACGGAATGCTTTTCTGGCGAAGTTTCACCCACTGGGTAGGGGGCATGGGCGTACTTGTTCTTGCCATTGCCATACTTCCGGCCAACAAAGCCACCATGCATCTTATGAGAGCCGAATGTGCCGGTCCTCAGGTCGGAAAACTCACACCGAAGGGCAGGACCTCGGCACGTTATCTTTACATAATCTACGGTGTTCTTACCGTAGCGCTTACAGTTCTTCTCATTCTCGGCGGTATGCCGGTGTTCGACAGTATATGCCACGCAATGGGAACAGCCGGTACCGGCGGATTCGGTATCAAAAACAACGGTATAGCTTTTTACAATTCGAAATATATTGAGTACGTCCTGACTGCGGGAATGATAGTTTTCGGTGTAAACTTCAGCATTTACTATCTCATCCTCACCGGACACATAAAGACAGTGCTCAGAAACGCTGAGTTAAGAGTTTATCTTATAATCATTCTCGCAGCGACAGCTCTTGTTATGGGATCCAACATCATGATACATCCTGATCCGGAGGAAAATTTCAGATCAGCAGTCTTTCAGGTGTCGTCCATTATGACATCTACGGGTTTCGGAACAGATGACTATGCACTCTGGCCGGAATTTTCACAGATGGTACTTCTCATGCTCATGTTCATAGGCGCCTGCGCGGGATCGACCGGCGGCGGTCTGAAGGTACAAAGAATCATAATCATGTTCAAGAGCGTAAAGAAATTCGTCCGTCAGACTCTCAGTCCGAAGTGCGTTTACGTTCTCAGGGGCGAGGACAAGACAATGGATACGGCAACGGTACACGGAGTTCAGACTTACTTTATCCTTTACACCGGCCTTCTGTCGATATCGCTTCTGCTTGTATCGCTTGATAATCATGACTTTGCAACTTCATTTTCGTCGGTTGTAACCTGTATCAACAACATAGGACCTGGTCTTAACAAAGTCGGACCGACCCAGAACTTTTCTTTCTTCTCGAACTTTGCAAAGATCATTCTGTCATTTGACATGCTTTTAGGAAGACTTGAATGCCTTCCGGTCATAGTAATGCTTTCTCCGTCAGTCTGGAGAAATAAATTTTAATATTAAAAATCACCTATCCGGCAGGTTTTTCTGCCGGATATTTTTTCGATATTTTTTTCCTTAATTTTTGTGATAATCGTTGCATTTGATGAAAAAATTTTGTATAATAATAGAGTATGATAAAATTCAACTACATACTGGATGCAGAAAAGGGAGTAGAAATGAAAAAATCAAGAAGAATAATCAGTTTTATAACTGCACTTGCCGTTTCGTCTTCATTTGTGTCATGCAAAAACAAGGAGGACAGCAGTCA
>JAGDDO010000092.1 GCA_017848205.1 Oscillospiraceae bacterium
AGGAACTTATCACTGAGGAATACATGGAGGGGTAACCATGCTTACTATTGATGATTTAAGAGAATTCGGTGCAGATGTTGATGAAGCACTTGTCAGATGTATGAACAAGGAGGATTTCTATCTTTTACTTGTGGGAAAAGCTCTTGATGACATGAAGCTTTCACAGCTTGAAGAACAGATAAATGAAAAAGACTATGATGCAGCGTTTGAAACTGCACATACACTGAAAGGAATGTTTACCAATCTGTCTCTGACTCCTATATCTGACCCTGTATGCAGGATCACGGAACTTCTGCGTGCAAAAACAGATATGGATTATTCATCACTTATGACGGAAGCAAAAACACAGTTTGCCAGACTGCGTAATATTTAACACGAATTTAACGGGAACAATTTTATACAGTTGCTCCCGCTTTTTATAATAAGTTAAAAATATATCGGGTAAGGTGGGATGTAATGTTGTTTGGAAAACATTTTGAGTTAAACGAACATACTATTCACATAGTTGAAGATATCGGAAGACATATGCCGGGCGGATTCTTTATCTACAGATGCGGAGGAGATGAGGAACTTCTTTACGCCAATAAATCGGTGTGCAGTATTTTTGGATGTGAGACACTTTCTGAATTCAGGGAACTGACAGGTTATACTTTCCGCGGAATGGTACTGCCTGAAGATTACGATGAACTTTCAGCTTCACTGAACGAACAGATGAATGCAAGTGAGGAACAGATCGGTTATGCGGAATACCGGATAAGAAGAAAGGACGGAACTATCCGCTATGTGGACGGTCACGGCCATTTCACGGAAACACTGGCTTACGGCGGTATCTGTTATGTTTTTATGTCCGATATTACCGAGATGAAGGAAAAGGTGGAGCATGAAAACAAAAAGCTTGTTAAGGAAGTTAAGGCGGAACAGGCACGAAGGATAGAACGGGACAGGATGATAACGGCACTTGCCTGCGACTACAGAAGCGTTTATCATGTTGACCTGGATAAGAATGACGGTGTATGTTACCGCGCTGATCCCGGTGATGATGAGCAGACACCGGAATGGATCCATTTTCCGTTTTATGAGCGCTTCACCTGGTACGCTGAACATTCCATAGATGAGGGCATGAGGGAAGGATTTCTTGAATTTATTTCAGTGGATAACATAAGAAAAGGACTTGCTGAAAATCCGGTCATTACATACAGCTATCTGGTTCACAGAAAAGGTATGGACTACTATGAAAGGATCAAGATCGCAAGCGCTCATCAGGCTGATGAGATCGAGGACGGTATGGTTCATGCTGTATGTCTCGGGCTTTCCAATATCGACGAGGATTTCAGAAATACCATGATGAGGAACCAGGCTCTTATTGAAGCGCTGGAAGCAGCCGAAAATGCGAACAATGCCAAAACCGCTTTTCTTTCAAGTATGAGCCATGAAATACGAACACCGATGAATGCAATAATCGGACTTGACAGACTTGCTCTGCGAAATGAGAATCTTGATGCGGAAACAAGGGACTATCTTAAGAGAATTGGCGAGAGCGCAAGCCATCTGCTGGGACTTATAAACGACATACTTGACATGAGTCGTATCGAGTCCGGACGAATGGTTTTAAAGAAAGAAGTTTTCTCACTTCACGGTATTCTAGAACAGATAAATACTATTGTAATGTCCCAGTGCGAGGATAAGGGACTTAAATATCACTGCAGGATAAAGAACAGCGTTGCTGAGCACTACATCGGTGATGACATGAAACTCAAGCAGGTTCTTATCAATATTCTGAGCAATGCCATAAAGTTTACCGATGCTCCCGGCAGGGTGAAACTGACTGTTGACTGTGTTTCAGTTTACAGGGAGAGATCATCGATAAAATTTGTTATCAGTGATACGGGTATCGGAATGGATGAATCCTTTATTCCCAAGGTTTTTGATACATTCTCGCAGGAGGACAGCGACCGGAACAATAAATTCGGCAGTACCGGTCTTGGAATGGCGATCGCCAAAAATATTATTGACGTAATGAACGGTACCATTACCGTAAAATCGCGCAAGGGCGAAGGTACTGAGTTTACGGTCATAATCACGTTCAATAACTGTTCACGGTCGGACGGAGCGGAAACAGATACGGAAGAAGATACAAAGCAGCGTGCTGACCTTAACGGCTGCCGCATACTTCTTGCTGAGGACGTGTTTATCAACGCTGAGATCATGAATGAGATACTTAAGGTAAAGGGTGCGGAGACTGACTACGCGGAGACCGGAGCAGTCGCACTGAAAAAATTTGCATCGAGTGAACCGGGATACTATGACGCCGTTCTTATGGATGTAAGAATGCCGGAGATGGACGGACTGGAGGCAACTTCGAAAATACGATTGCTTGACCGCCCTGATGCACGTATAGTTCCTATAGTTGCGAT
>JAGDDO010000093.1 GCA_017848205.1 Oscillospiraceae bacterium
CGCTGATTTATGAATAAATCAGCGTTTCCTTAAGTTGAACTGTTAAGTATTTGAGCAAAGGCGAAACACTGTGAACATAAGCATTTCAGGATAACGCATGTTTTTTGATCAATGACCGCGTCTGCCGGAATTTTTGTTTCCGTTTCGGTTCTGTGACGGCTGATTATGTTTGCCGCCGATCTGCTTACCGCCTGTTCTTCTGTTATCCGGTTTGTCAGGCTTTCTCCCTACGGCATTTTTCTTTGAAGCGTTTCCACCCTTCTGCGGGGTGTTTTTCTGAGCATAATCCTCAACAAGGCATTTAGGCGATGAACCGATAAGGTCACGTCTGCCTGCTTTTTTCAGAGCTTCAAGTACGATGTCTCTGTTCTGCGGACGGAAATACTGGAGCAGAGCACGCTGCATAGCCTTTTCTTTAGGAGTTTTCGGTACGTAGACCTTTTCCATTGTGTAAGGATCAACTTCCGCATAGAACATGGCAGTTGATATCGTACCCGGAGTAGGGTAGAAGTCCTGTACCTGTTCCGGACGTATCTTGTTTTCCTTAAGGAAGAGTGCAAGTTCAATGGCTTCGTTAAGTGTGCTTCCCGGATGTGATGACATCAGGTACGGAACGAGGTACTGTTCCTTGTCCATACCTTTTGTGATCTCGTAGAAACGTTTCTGGAAGGCCTTGTACGCTTCAATGTGTGGTTTTCCCATTTTATCGAGCACAACTGCAGAACAGTGTTCCGGAGCGACCTTCAGCTGACCGCTGACATGGTGGAGAATAAGCTCGCGGATGAATTCATCGTTCTTGTCTTTCATGAGATAGTCGTAGCGGATACCGGAACGTATGAATACTTTCTTTATGCCTTTGATCTTACGGATCTTTCTGAGCATTGCAAGATATTCGGTGTGATCTGCTTTCAGAGCGGGACATGGTGTCGGAGCGAGACATTTCTTGCCCATACACAGACCCTTGCTAAGCTGCTTCTCGCATGATGTGTGACGGAAGTTCGCTGTCGGTCCGCCTACATCGTGAATGTAACCCTTGAAGTCCGGCATTTGTGTGATACGTTCCGCTTCCTTTAAAACCGATTCCTCGCTTCGTACCGTAATACGACGTCCCTGATGAAGTGCGATGGAGCAGAAGTTGCAGTAGCCGAAACAGCCGCGGTTGTGTGTAATTGAAAAACGCACTTCCTCGATACCCGGAACCCCGCCCTGGGATTCGTAGCTCGGATGTATCGCTCTTGTATACGGAAGACTGTAAATGTAGTCGAGTTCTTCAGTGGTAAGGCTGTAGGCAGGCGGATTCTGAACAAGCATCATTTTTCCGTGACGCTGGATGATCGTCTTTCCGTAGACCTCGTCCTGCCAGTCGTACTGTATTTTAACGGCTTTTGCATATTCAAGTTTATTGTCACGCACCTGTTCGAATGACGGACACTGAGCGGCACCCAGAGGCGTATTTACAGGTTCAGTAAGATAGCACGTTCCGCGTACATCATGTATATTACGAATATCTTCGCCATCTGCCAGTCGTGTGCATATCTCTTTTATCTGGTGTTCACCCATGCCGTACATGAGTATATCAGCACCGCTGTCCAGGAGAATAGATGCGCGTACTGTATCGTCCCAGTAGTCGTAATGAGCAAACCGCCTTAAGGATGCTTCCAGTCCGCCTATGGCGATAGGTACATCACCGAAGTATTCCCTGAGTTTCTGGCAGTAGACAATAACTGCACGGTCCGGACGCTTTCCTGCCACACCGCCTGGTGAATAGGCATCTTCCGAACGTTTCCTCTTTGCTGCGGTGTAGTGGGCGACCATTGAATC
>JAGDDO010000094.1 GCA_017848205.1 Oscillospiraceae bacterium
CCGACAAGGACGTTGTAAGACACAAGCTTGTTCAGGACATTATCAAAGCATACGAGAAATATTTTGAAGAAGGGAAGAAAAAATAAATCATGTCAAAGCTTAAGGTTTATATAAAGAATTCACAGTCAGAGGTGAAGGTACCGGTAGGCATAAGACTTCTTATCAGACGCTGCTGCCAGGCTGTACTCATCACTGAAAATTTCAAGAGAGATACTGAAGTAAGTGTTTCCTTCATCAACAACAAGGAAATCAGAAACTTAAACAGGATCTACCGTGACAAGGACAAGTCAACTGACGTTCTTTCATTCCCGCTTGGTGAAGACGGAAACTACGACATCAATCAGGAAAACGGATATGTAATGCTCGGTGACATAGTTATCTCACTTGAAACAGCTATCAAGCAGGCTGAGAATTTCGGCCACTCACTTGAAAGAGAGATCGGTTTCCTTACTGTTCATTCAATGCTCCACCTTCTCGGCTATGATCACGAGACAAGCACACTTGAAGCAAGGATCATGAGAGAAAAGGAAGAAGCAGTCCTCGAAAAGCTCGGCATTTCAAGAGATGCCACATTCATTTCAAAGGCAGCTCAGTAAGGAAGGACATATTTAATGACAAAAACAGTTTTTATCACTATTGCAGGAAAGACAAACGCCGGAAAGTCCTCTCTTTTAAATGCACTTATCGGTGAAAAGATCGCCTCCGTAAGCTGCAAGAGCCAGACCACCAGAACCAAGATAACAGGTGTTGTGAACATTGATGAAACGCAGCTCGTTTTCATCGACACTCCGGGTCTTCACAAGGCGAAGAACAAGCTCAGCGAATACATGCTGAAGGCTGTCCGGGAAAGTGCTTCCGACATCGACGCAGTTTTCTTCATGGCCGACTGCACCAAGAAGATCGGTGATCAGGAAAGAGATATGCTTAAGTCCGTAGGTGCTTCAAAGACTCCGCTTGTGCTCCTGCTCAACAAGATAGATCTTCTTAAGGATAAAACTGTTCTTGCTCAGAAAATGGCTGAACTTGATGCGGAATTTAATCTGGACGCTATAATTCCGATAAGCGTTCTTGAAAATGACGGTCTTGATCTTGTGCGCGAAAAGGCACTTTCACTTGCTGTGGAAGGACCGCATTTCTTCCCGGATGACGCTATTACCGATCAGCCTGAAAAGATAATCGCCGGCGAGATAATCAGGGAAAAGCTGCTCGAACTGCTGGACGACGAAGTTCCTCACGGCATCGCTGTTGCAGTTGAAAGAATGAGAGAACGCGATGACAAGGATCTTATTGATATCGACGCTACCATTTTCTGCGAACGTGAATCACACAAGGGAATTGTTATCGGCAAGGGCGGAAGAATGCTCAAAAAAGCCGCTACTTTATCCCGTGAGGAACTCGAGGAATTCTTCCAGATAAAAGTTAATCTTCAGTGCTGGGTAAAGGTAAAGGAAGACTGGAGAAACAGAGACGCCATAATCAGATCTCTGGGACTTTCCGACAATAACTAAAAGCTCATTCCTCAG
>JAGDDO010000007.1 GCA_017848205.1 Oscillospiraceae bacterium
AGAGAATATCGCTGAAACAAGTGCCGCACCTGCAATATCCGTACCTGCAAGTTTTATCATGTTGTCACGGGTTATTCCGCCGATGGCCACTACCGGGATCTTTACCGATGCGGTAATTTCGCGCAGACCATCATGTCAAAGCGGCTTTGCATCCGTTTTTGTAGTGCTTCCGAAAACAGCACCTGAGCCGATGTAGTCAGCACCTTCTTTTTCAGCCTTTACCGCAAGTTCAGGCAGAGCGGCGGTCACGCCTATTATCATGCCGTTGCCGGTTATCTCTCTTGCTTCCTTAAGGCTCATGTCCTTCTGACCTATATGAACTCCGTCAGCGCCGGACTTTACAGCAATATACGGATCGTCGTTTATGATGAGCGGGACGTTGTAGCTTCTGCAAAGTTCCTTCATTTCAAGGGCTTCCATCAGAAACTCATCTTTATCCATATTCTTTTCACGAAGCTGAAGACAGGTTATGCCTCCGCGCATGGCGGCTTCCGCCTGTTCAAAAAGTGTCTGCTTTCCCGTCCACGCACGGTCGGTAACGGCATACAGCTTCATCATTTTTCTTACATCGTTCATGCTCATCACTCGTCAAATATAGTTACTATCTCACCGTCGAGAATTCTGTTTACGTTCTTTACCGCACAGAAATTGCCGCACATGCTGCATGTGTCCTCTTTCTGCGGCTTTGATGATTCACGGTACGCTCTTGCCTTTTCCGGATCGATGGCAGCGTCAAACATGCCTTCCCAGTCGAGCGCATGACGGGCTTTGTCCATCTTCATATCCCAGTCGGTCACATGAGGAAGTCCCTTTGCGATGTCGGCTGAATGAGCGGCTATTCTTGCTGCGATGATTCCTTCCTTAACATCCTTCGCATCAGGCAGTCTTAAGTGTTCCGCCGGTGTTACATAGCAGAGGAATGCCGCACCGTTCTGTGCAGCGATAGCACCGCCGATGGCAGATGTGATGTGGTCGTATCCCGGAGCAATGTCCGTTACGATAGGACCGAGCACGTAGAAAGGAGCACCGTGGCACAGAGTTTTCTGGATCTCCATGTTGGCAGCTATCTGGTTCATCGGCATGTGTCCCGGACCTTCGATCATTACCTGAACGTCCTTTTCCCATGCTCTCTTTGTAAGCTCGCCGAGAGTGATAAGTTCCTCTATCTGAGCCGGATCAGTTCCGTCAAAGATGCATCCCGGTCTGCATGCGTCGCCGAGACTGAGTGTAACATCGTATTCACGGCATATTTCAAGAATCTCGTCAAATCTTTCGTAGAACGGATTTTCGTTTCCGGTCATCTCCATCCATGCGAAAATAATTGAACCGCCTCTTGAAACAATGTTCATAAGACGCTTGTTATTCTTGAATTTGTTTATAGTATTCCTGTTGATACCGCAGTGGATGGTCATGAAGTCAACGCCGTCTTCGGCATGCATTCTTACGATGTCGATCCACTCATCTGTAGTTATCGTCTTAAGAGCCTTGTGGTAGTAAACAACAGCGTCGTAGATAGGTACAGTACCGATCATGGCAGGGCACTCGGAAGTGAGCATTTTTCTGAACTTTCTTGTGTCACCGTATGAGCTTAAGTCCATGATCGCCTCAGCGCCCAGATCAACAGCTTCTTTAACTTTCTTCATTTCCTCTTCAAGACTTGCCATATCTCTTGAAGTTCCGAGGTTTACGTTTATCTTGGTGGTAAGCGCAGATCCCACACCGTTGGGAGTAATGCACTTATGAAGTTTGTTGCACGGGATAATTACCTTACCCTCTGCAATGAGCTCCATGAGCTTTCCTTCGTCCATATATTCCTTTTTGGCAACGGCTTTCATTTCGTCTGTCAGAATACCTTTTCTGGCGGCTTCCATCTGTGTCATTGTTATACCTGCTTTCATGTACAAAATAAAAAGCGGAGAGTGTACCCGCGTACAACTCTCCGAAAAAATCGTTATGACTTCCTACGGCGGCATTATCCGCATCAGGTCAAGGGTCGGAGATCGCATCTCCCTCTCAGACTGTCAACAGACTCCCCTGTTTTTAAAGTATAACACATATTTTCTGCGATTGTCAAGCTGAAAAAGGGGGACGGCATAAAGCTCCGTCCCCCTATTGAATTTTATTGAAACATGCAGATCATCTCTGCTCGCAGATAAGCTTGATAGCTGTTCTTTCTTCCCCGTCAATAACTATGTTTGTGAATGCCGGAACGCAGATAAGATCTACTCCGATAGGTGCGAGATAACCGCGCGCGATGGCTATTGCCTTGATTGCCTGGTTGGCTGCACCTGCACCGATAGCCTGAACTTCAACCGCTTTCTTTTCCCTGATGACGCCTGCGATTGCACCGGCTACGGAATTTGGCGAAGAGTGCGAAGAAACTTTTAAAATTTCCAAAATGAAAACCTCCTGAGTTAGATTACGTTAATTATTGTGTAAACATCTCGCCTGGTTGCAAGTACATTATACATTAACTGCATGGAATTTGCAACACTTCAGGTAAATTTTTAGTAAAGTTACCTTATAACCAACCGGTTGATTTTAGTGCATATGCCGAGTTTAGTATCAATTTCAAGGACTACCGCATTTAAAAAAGAAGGGTTTTCAGATTCCCTGAAAAAAACAGGAGTTTTGTATTTCTGCTTGTTTATGGCGTCTTCGGAATTTACGCCGAGAACGGAGAGTTCAGGACCGGTCATTCCGGCGTCGGTTATGTATCCGGTGTGACCGCCTAAAATGATCTCGTCTGCCGTCTGGACGTGGGTGTGCGTTCCGAGCACAGCGGTAACTTTTCCGGTCAGATAATGTCCCATAGCCTTTTTCTCCGATGTAGCCTCGGCGTGAAAGTCAACTATTATGTTCGGTGTACTTATTTCTTTCAGTATTCTGTCGATACATGAAAAAGGATTGTCAAGCGGCTCCATAAAGGCGGTACCCATGAGGTTCACCACGGCAATGCTGTATCTGCCAAAATCGTAGATCCCGTATCCGTTTCCGACACAGCCGTCAGGATAGTTCGCAGGACGAAGAATGTTGCTCTGCTCAAAAATTCCTGCGCCTTCCTTTCTTCTGAAGGCGTGGTTTCCGGTGGTTATGACGTCCACACCGTATTCCGTCAGCTCCTCAGCCGAAGCTTTTGTAATTCCGTTTCCCGGCGCGGAGTTTTCACCGTTTGCCACGGTAAAGTCTATACTGTATTCTTTTTTGATCTTATAAAGATTGGATCTTATAAAGTCGAGTCCCGAACGGCCGACTACGTCGCCTATAAAAAGCAGATTCATTGTTTCTACGCTATTCTCCAGTCGTTGATTGATTTTGGGAAACGCTGATTTATTCATAAATCAGCGTGGGGCTCCGGGGCGAAGCCCCGCAAATCCCACCTTCGGAAATCCGGCGAAGCCGGATTTCCGGTTTAATCAGTGTTTCCTTTGTATTTACTATATAATAACACAGTTTATTATTTTATGTCAATCTCATAGTGTTGTACTTATGAACGGTTTGTGGTATAATAATAGAATACACATTGGATGCTGCCGTCGTTTACCGGCGGCCGGGAAACAAATTACGTGACACATTTGTGTATCAGGGGGAGAACGATGAACATGCTTACTATAGAAAATCACATTGGAAAGATCAATGTTTCAGAAAAATACCTTACAGACCTTATCTGGAATACCGTTACAGGCTGCATCGGCGTTGCCGATATGAACACAGTATCCATGATGTGCGACATCAGATCTGCACTCAGACTGAACAAGGCCAACAGAAACGGTGTCAGTATCAAGGTAAAGAAAAACAGGATATTTATCAGCCTTCATGTTTCAGTGACGATAGGAACCAACATATCTGCTGTTACGGGAAGCCTTAAACACAGGGTCAGATATGCTGTTGAGCAGGCTACAGGAATGGACGTAGCCGGTATAAATGTCTTTGTTGACAGTATTACAGAATAAAGGAGAATAAACACGTGATAAGCGGAAAACTTTTCAGAGATGCAATAATAAACGGTGCGGTCTGCCTTGAAAATGACCGCCAGAAGGTCGATGAACTCAATGTTTATCCTGTTCCTGACGGTGATACCGGAACAAATATGTCAATGACTATAAACGCTGCCAGAAAGGAACTGGAGCTTTTAAGCGATGACGTTACCGTATCAAAGGTGGCAGATACTGCGGCATCTGCTATGCTTCGCGGAGCAAGAGGAAATTCAGGCGTAATTCTTTCTATAATATTCCGCGGATTTTCAAAGGCCTTCAAGGATCTTGACTCAGCCGGATGCGTGCATTTTTCCAATGCACTCGAACACGGCGTTGACGCAGCTTACAAGGCAGTAATGAAGCCGACGGAAGGAACTATTCTTACCGTTGCACGACTTGCTTCCCAGACAGCACAGAAAACAGCCAGAACCACCAATGAGGTACCGGTTTTCTGGAAGGCAGTTTACGACTCAGCAGCCGAAGCTCTTGCAAAGACTCCGGAAATGCTCCCTATACTGAAAAAGGCAAGGGTAGTCGATGCCGGCGGACAGGGCCTTGTTATCATATTCAAAGCCATGCTCGACGTTTTCGAAGGCAAGAGCATAACATCGTCAAAGGAAACAGCTGCAGAGGCAGCGGCATCGACAGATGATGACGACGATGAAACAGAGATAAAATTCACGTACTGTACTGAATGTATAATCACCAAGTCAGCCGACTGCAGAGATGCCGCTTCACTCAGGGCGTATCTTGAGACGATAGGCGACTGTGTTCTTGTAGTCGATGACGATGAGATCATAAAAGTACATGTTCATACAAACGAGCCGGGCAGCGTTATTCAGAAGGCTCTCGAATACGGATATATCAATCTTCCGAAGATCGAGAACATGAAGCTTCAGCATGACGGCCGCGTGAAGGAAAAGGCACAGAAGAAAAAGGTGCACCGCACAAAGCCGGAGAAAAAATACGGTTTCGTAGCCGTTGCAGCCGGTCACGGCGTTGAGGCACTGTTTAAGGATCTTGGCGCTGACTGCATAGTTACAGGCGGACAGACCATGAATCCTTCAACTGAAGATATAATCAATGCTGTTTACAGCACTCCTGCCGAAACAGTATTCATTCTTCCGAACAATAAAAATATCATCATGGCAGCTGAACAGGCAGTCAGATTTGCAGACCGCGGAGTATGCGTTCTCCAGACAAGAACAATTCCTCAGGGTATCGCTGCGATGCTCGCCTTCGATGAATCCGCAGATATATCTGAAAACAGAACAGCCATGACCAAAGCTTTTGAAAAGGTGTCAACAGGTCTTGTTACATTTGCAGCCCGTGATACTGAGGTGGACGGAAAGCAGATAAAGAAGGGCGAGATAATCGCTCTTGACAACAGCAAACTTGCGTTTACCGACAAGGATGTAAGCAGGGTAATGGTGAAGCTTGTAAAGAAACTCGTAAGTAACGAAACATCATACGTAACACTTATTTACGGTGCGGACGTTACAGACGAAAGTGCGGAAAAAATGCACAGACTTATTTCACAGAAACTCGGTGACAAGGTAGAAGTTATGCTGGTAAACGGCGGTCAGCCAGTCTACTACTACATTATTTCAGTAGAATGACGGAACTTCTGAAACCTGTGACCGTACTTAAGGGCGTGGCAGCCAGGCGCGCAGGACTCTATGCGAAGCTTGGCGTAAGCACGCCCTTCGATCTTCTTTACCATATTCCGCGAAATTACATCGACTACAGTGCTCCTGTACATATAAACAGTGCGGAGCTTAACATGAACAATGTGGTTGCCGGTACGGTGATGAAGAAATTTCCTGAACAGAAGATAAGAAAGGGACTGTCTATCTTCAAAGCGGTCGTTTCATGTGACGGAGTTCCTTTCACTGTTGTTTTCTACAACAACGTTTATACATTTGACGGTCTTGCCGAGGGAAGTGACTATATTTTTTACGGCAAAGTCACCGGAAATCTTGTATCCCGCGAGATGAACTCGCCGAAATACATTCCGGCAGGAGCTTCCGATACCCTGCGGGCAGTCTATCCCCTTACAGCAGGCCTTACGAATACCATGGTCCGCACAAACGTGGCCGAGTCCCTGAAAATTCTGGCTTCAGAGCCTCTTGAATTTCTTCCGGAGAACATAAAAAAGGAAAACGGACTCTGTGATCTTGACTACGCTCTTAAAAACATACACGTTCCCGAAAACATGGATGCCATGAAGCGTTCACGTTACAGACTGGCTTTCGACGAGCTTCTGAATCTTCAGCTCGGTATGCGCATGCTCCGCCGCCGGAACGCCGATGCAGCAGCCGGATGCGTTATGTCAGCTGATGTTTCCGTAGATGAATTCAGGGACGGACTTCCGTTTACCATGACCGGCGCCCAGTCCGCCGCCGTAGACGATATAGTAAAGGATATGTGCGGAAAACGCCCGATGAACCGTCTGCTTCAGGGCGACGTCGGAAGCGGTAAAACTGCCGTTGCAGCTGCGGCATGTTTTTTTGCAGTAAAAAATTCATGCCAGTGTGCACTTATGGCACCTACCGAAATACTTGCGTCCCAGCATTTCAGAACGCTGAGCGGTTTTCTCACACCATTCGGCATAAGAGTCTGCGAACTTACCGGATCCATGACAGCACGCCAGAAAAATACCGTAAAGGCGGCTATAGAAGCCGGGGAATACGACGTAGTGGTCGGTACGCACGCAGTTATCCAGAAAGATGTTGTCTTTAAAAAACTTGCTCTTGTAATAACCGATGAACAGCACCGTTTCGGAGTGGGACAGAGAAACGCCCTTGCGATGAAGGGCGAGAATCCTCACCGCCTCGTCATGTCGGCAACTCCTATACCAAGAACGCTTGCCATGATGATCTACGGTGATCTGGATATAAGTATAATAAACGAGCTTCCGGCAGGAAGAATGCCTGTCGAGACCTATGCCGTAACTGGCGGATACCGTGAACGCGCCTACGAGTTTATAAGGAAACACGTAAATGAGGGACGGCAGGCCTACATCGTTTGTCCTGTTATCGAACAGAGCGAAACGGAACTTAAGTCTGCAGTCGAATACAGGGAAAACATTGAACTTAAATATTTTCCGGAATTCCGCGTGGGACTTCTCCACGGAAAAATGACTCCGGCGGAAAAAGATGAAGTTATGAATGACTTCAAGGAAGGGCGAACTGACATACTTGTATCCACAACGGTAGTGGAAGTTGGTGTCGATGTGCCGAATGCCGTAGTTATGATGATAGAGAATGCCGACCGTTTCGGTCTTTCACAGCTTCATCAGCTGAGAGGACGTGTCGGACGCGGAAAGGAAAAAAGCTACTGCATTCTTGTAACTGACAGCCACAGCGAAGAGGCGAAGAAGCGTCTGAAGATAATCAGTTCACTTACTGACGGCTTTAAGATATCGGAAGAAGATCTTAAGCTCAGAGGTCCGGGAGACTTCTTCGGCAACAGACAGCACGGCCTTCCTGAACTTAAAATAGCTGACCTGGCAGCAGACACGCATATGCTTGCACTTACATCGGCTGCTGCGGAAAAGATAATCAAAGCCGATCCTGAACTGACTCTCCCCGAAAACAACGGCCTCCGCGGTGAGGTTATGAGACTCTTTGCTTCGTCTTCCGGAGATTAACAAACAGACTGTCGGGAAAACACTGATTTATTCATAAATAAGATGGGGCAGGGACTTTACCCCGCGATCTCCTCAACCGGAAATACGGCTAAGCCATATTTCCGGTTTAATTATTGTGTCTGTAGTTTTATTCGGGAAGCATAAACTCCGTTTACTATTACTACACAATTCTCTCTGGTTCTGAACAAAAATAATGCAACATTCACAAACAAAGAATTTATAAAAATTTTTTCAAAAAAAGTGTTGACAAG
>JAGDDO010000095.1 GCA_017848205.1 Oscillospiraceae bacterium
GCAGAAGGATCATCAGGGGCACAGACTACAGGCTCCATGGAAAGCTCCTTAAAACCGAGATCAGCCATATGGAAAATATCGTTTGTAAAGTCCGGATTGAAGTGAGTGAAAGTGCCGCGCATGTAGTAGTTTTTGTCACCGCGTCTTTCCACAAAATGCTTGAACTTCGGAACTATCTTGTCGTAGCTTCCGTTTCCTGCATAGTCAACACGGAAACGGTCATGAACTTCCTTTCGTCCGTCAAGACTGAGAACTACGTTGTGCATTTCCTGATTGCAGAAGTCGATAACCTCATCGTCAACAAGAACGCCGTTTGTGGTAAGAGTGAATCTGAAGTTCTTGCCGGCATCCTTCTCCACTTCCCTTGCATATTTTACGAGCTTCTTTACAACGTCCCAGTTCATCAGAGGCTCTCCGCCGAAAAAGTCAACTTCAAGGTTTCTTCTGGTACCGGAATTCTCAATAAGGAAATCAAGTGCTCTCTTTCCTACTTCAAAGCTCATAAGGCCGCGTTCACCCTGATATTTGCCCTGGCTTGCAAAGCAGTAGGAACAGTTAAGGTTACATGTGTGGGCAACATGAAGGCAGAGAGCCTTTACGGTATTTGAGTTATTCTTAAGCTTTGATGCCTTGTCTGCAAAAATATCTTCAGTAAAAAGTCTCTCGTCATTTTTCAGTGTTTCCACATCATCAATGCACATGAGAATATCTTTTTCCGTTACACCGTTTTTTCCGTGTACAGGCATAAGCTTTTCGACTATCTGTTCTCTCGTTTTTCCTTCATATTCCGCTATAACATCATAGGCAACGTCATCCACCACATGGATAGAACCACTGTAGACGTCAATAACAATATTGTATCCGTTAAGTTTATACTGATGAACCATTAATACTCCTTATTACGTAAGTAAAGCCGAAGTCACTGGGCTTCGGCTTACTGTATTCTGATGATATGCAAACGACATAAAACTGTCATTTACTTTGTTTTTTCAGAAACGATCAGTTTCTTTCACAAGGCTGATTAGCAACACCGCATGATGTCTTGCATGCTGACTGGCATGATGTCTGGCATTCGCCGCATCCGCCTTCTGCATTTCTGAGACCGCGTGTTGTAATAGTTCTGATTCTTCCTGTGCTTTCGCAAGGCTGGTTAGCAACGCCGCATGATGTCTTGCATGCTGACTGACATGATGTCTGACATTCGCCGCATCCGCCTTCTGCGTTTCTGAGGTTTCTTGTTTCAATTGACTGTATTCTGTTCATGATAATTACCCTTTTCCTAGATTTTTTTATAATTCAATTATACAATAACAGTCAAAGTTTGTCAAGTCCATGAACATACAGGATTAAAGAGAAACAATGATTTAACCGTAAATACGGCATCGCTGTATTTACAGACGGAGAGAATGCGGGGCTTCGCCCCGTATCCCACGCTGATTTATGAATAAATCAGCATTCCCGCAGATAAAGCAGAAAAATCAGAGTGTGTCGATTTTCTTTGAAATGAAACGAAGAAGTTCGGCTACGTCAGCAATATGGAAAACTCCGTCTCCGTCTAAGTCAGCGTGATCTATCTGTGCGTCGTCAAGAGTTACGTCGCCTAAAAGGCAGAGACTTAAAAGTGAAAGGTCTGTAGTATCTACAGTATCGTCGCCGTTTATATCACCCTTAACGTTTATTTCTGTAAACGGATATGCACTTACAAGAGTTTCACCTGTTGTGTTGTCTTTAAGTACAAGATTTCTGAAACGAAGAACTGCACCTGGTGTGAAACAGTCGTTAGCTGTTGTTGAACCGGCACCGCCGAGGAAAAAGCACCATTCTGCTTCCGGTATGTCAGCAATACCTGTAAAATTACAGCTTACGTTGAGCGTATCTCCCTTTGAGATAGCCTGGTTGTTCCATGCATCGCTGTATGAGGTTTCTGCGTTCTCCCATACAACACCGTCAACATAGCTTTTTACAGTGGAAGTACCGAACTGGTTGTGCCATACTTCACCTGCAACTGCTTCGCCTACTTCTTTTGAATCATAGTTGGCTATCTTGGTATAGTAGCTTCCCATACGATCTGCTGAAATAGCGTAGCGGATCGAATATTCATGATCCTTTACAATTGAGAATCCTCTGATTCTGAACTGAAGATCCCACTTGTCTGTACCTCCGCGCTTTTCGCCGCCCGGATTGATCACTGTGAAAAGGTATTCCTTATTCTCCTTGTCGTCAACAAGTTCACCTTCAGCAGGAGCAGTAGCATTTACATGCCATACTGTAAAATCCTTTTCCTCCTTTTCGGAAGTTTCACTGTTTTCTGAAGTTTCTTCCGAATCAGGTGTGTCATTGATTTCTTCACCAGCTTCTTCTGCAGCTGATGTAATTTCTTCGCTTACTGCCTCATCTTCAGCATAAACAAATGGTACTGTCATAGATGAGATCATGAGCAGAGATGTTAAAAACGAAACTGCTTTGTTCATAAAAACCGTCCTCTTAAATTTTCAAACTCATTTTTATGGAAACACTGATTAAATCGGAAATACGGCTTCACCGTATTTCCGGGTGGAGAGATTGCGGGGCTTCGCCCCGGACCCCCACGCTGATGTATGAATAAATCAGCGTTCCCTCAGATCTGAGTTTTTTCTGAACCCTAAATAACTTTCGAGAATTATTGTTGCTGCAACTGCATCAACAACTGCTTTTCTTTTTTTGCCTCTTGTATTTGTCTGGTTAAGGTAATAGTGAGCAGATAC
>JAGDDO010000008.1 GCA_017848205.1 Oscillospiraceae bacterium
CAGCATATCACCGACATGCTCAACAAGACCGGTTTCCGAAGCAGACTTCAGCTTGCTGTAAGAGCCAGGGGAGACGGTATAGTTATCAATGACTGTCATACAGTATAAACAGATTATCCGCCGGAGTGATCCGACGGATTTTTCTTTGTCCTCTGCATATCTTCAGACTGCGTTTGTTATGCTGCTTTAAGCGCATTTATTACATGAAACAATTGAATTCTGACTCTTCAAAGGCTTAATCAGACCACAATATCTGATGAAGCCTTTGTGTATTTACAACAACGGAGGAATACAAATGTTGAAAGTTTTCTAACGTGGTGCTTCCCTTTTGTACGATGTGAAGTGCATTTATAATGTGTTATCATAATAAACATAATAAAGATATCAGAGTCCTCTTGAAATTCTTATGATAGTGATTACTGTTTTGCAGTCTGTGGCGGAAACTTTTTCTGCCGGCTGCAAAACGGGTGATCACAGATAGAAAGCGGAGCTGAAGAAACACTACAGGGGGTAATAATTATGAAAAACATTAGAAAAGTACTCGCAGCAATTCTTGCACTCACAATGACAGTTTGTCTCGCATCATGCGGAGAAACAGGCGGAGCAGGAACCGACGGCGGAACAGCTGCAAACAGCAAGGTTGAAGAAAGCAAGGCTGAGGAAAAAGAAGAAAGCAAGACAGAAGAGAAGGAAAAAGAAAGCAAAGCTGAAGAGGCGGATGTAACAGAGGCATTTGCAACAGAAGCAGCATCAGATTTTACCTTTGAGATGGAAGATCATTCAATTGAGCACGCACCGTTAGCAATCAAGTTGGATTATGCAATTCCGAAACTTGCGAAGTTTGATGAGATTGCAATAGTTGGAAAAAATCCGGATTACTGGTCTGATATTGTACAGGATAAGTATTATTACAGAATCAACGGTTCTAACAGCATGAATTTTACCGTGTCTGCTGAGATCTATAGTAAAGGAAGTACAAGTACATTTTTAGAAAGAGACGAGTATACTCAGGTGAAAACCGATAATGGTTACAGTTTGGCGTATAAAATAACAGAAGATGAAGAAGACGATGGCAAAATAAAATATACTGCCGATTTTTATACATACGGTGAATCCTATCAGGATGCTTATCTTATGACCAGAATTCTTTTAACTACGACTGATGATGTTCTTTCAAAGGAAGAAGTTGAGAAACTCGGAATTGCATCATCAAATTCTGTTAAGTTTACTGAATGGAATGAAAAAGCTCTGTTTAGTGATGACGGTAGTTTTAAGTTTTATCCGCATAAACTTGTTGTACCTGCCAAGGCCACTGTTGCAGGTAAAGAAGGAAATTCTAAGTTCACTACAGTATTTGCATCAATACAGACCGAATTTGAGTTCTGTGATGACGATCTGCAGTACAGAATAATATCAAGCACAGTGCCAGGAACAAAATCAAGCTGGGATATGTATGCTAAAAGAGATGAATATACTGCTGTAAAACTCGGAAATTATGATGCGCTTGCCAAGTTTAGCACTTCAACAGCAGGTGCGGAATACATTGTCAAGTTCACAGATGATACTATTGAAACGTTCAATCTATTAACTGAAAAATTTGCAGATGGTTCTGTTAACAAGGATGGTAAAGGTGTTTCGGACTTTAAGAAAGAAATAGCAAGTGATGAGAACAAAGACAGTACGTTTGAAAAATTTACTGGTTATATGAGCGACTTTGTAAATTCACTTACTGTTGATGAAACTGTAAAGGAACCAGATTGATAACGCTGTAAAGGGGAAATAGAATATGGGAGCTGATTCAACACAGATGTGCTGCCCTAACTGCGGCGGTACAATGGAATTTGATCCTGGTGCGGGCAAGCTGAAATGCATGTTCTGTGAGTCACTGTTCACACAGGAGGAATGTGCGGCTTTCTTCAAGGGTAAGGAAGATGAGGAAGCGGCAAAACAGTCGGGAAGCGACTGGGGAAATGATGCCGATGACATGAAGGCATACTCCTGCAACACCTGCGGAGCAGAAATACTTGCAGATGAAAACACAGGCGCTTCAAGATGTCCGTACTGCGGCAATACAACTATTATGGAAGCAACATTCTCCGGTGCTGCAAAGCCGGATTACCTTATCCCGTTTGCTTTCACCAAGCAGCAGGCAGTTGAAAAGTACAAGGAATACTACGTAAAGAAGAAATTCCTGCCGAAGGCATTCCTAAATGAAAATCAGGTTGAAGAGATACAGGGTGTTTATGTTCCTTTCTGGCTCTACGACGGTGCAGTTACCATCGACGCAGAATACGAAGCCATAGACAAGGAAGAAACACAGACTGAGGAGATCCGCAAGATATACCGTGCGGACCGCCGCGGTACCATCAGCTTTAAAAACGTACCTGCTGATGCGTCAAAGCGTATGCCTGATGATATCATGGACTCGGTAGAGCCATTTAAATTTGATGAGCTGAAGGAGTTCAACATGATGTATCTGCCGGGGTTCCTTGCAGAAAAATTCGACGTTGAAGGCGACGATGACCTTGAACGTGCAGAAAAGCGTGTTGTTGCAACTGCAAAGCGCAAGACGGAAGATACGGTAAAGCACAATGAAGTTCATGAAAAGCACGGAAACTTCATTGTAAACTATACAAAGAAGAAATACGCAATGCTTCCTATCTGGTACATGACAACAAACTGGAACGGAAAACAGTGGAATTTTGCGATGAACGGCCAGACCGGTAAGTTCACAGGTGATCTTCCGATAGATTACGGTAAACTCGGTATTGTCGCTGGTCTTGCTGCTGTTATTCCGGGTGTGATCCTGTATTTTGTAATGCACAGCGTACCTGTAGCGGCGATCGCAGCAATCGTTATCGGACTCATCACATTCTTTGTCGGAAAGGGCAGCATGAAGCCCGTTCATATTGCTACGCAGGCAAATGATTATATGGACAAGCAGGTGCGTCTTGTTTATTCGCATGATCAGTATGTCCGTACAGAGCGCAAGCCGAAGGAGCAGAGACAACCTGCTCCGCAGAATAAGTGATTTTAATTTATTATTTTCTTATTATGCAGTCCCCCGCATGTCCGGATAGACCGGATGTTCCGGGGGACAGTTGCTTTATACAGAAAGATAGGTTATAATACTATAGTAAGTATTCATGATGAAAAGGGGATATTGACATGAAACGAATGAACATTAAAATATTCTGCCTCGCTCTCTGCACATCGCTGATGATGAGCGGCTGTACTCC
>JAGDDO010000096.1 GCA_017848205.1 Oscillospiraceae bacterium
CGTTCATACTCTTCATCTTTTGGAAAAACAGTTCGCAAAACCGAAATTATCTCTTGTTTTTCTAAAAAATTCAGAAGCAGATAAGTATCACCTAAAACAGTGTGTATTTCAGTTTCAGGGAAACAATTTGTATCATTTACTCTTGGATCATCTTTATTTACAGATGTAAACTCGTCGGTGACAGAATTGTATTCTATCAGCCCTCTGGTTGGCGACAGAAATATCCCTGATTTATGATCATCACTGAGAAATACGACCTTTCCGAGCTTTTCTCTAACTTGCTGTTTACTGTGAGAACGAGATTTTGTACTTACATAAATGGTGTCAACAATAGCTGCTGAGCCTTTGATTATAGCCCCGCTGCTATCACGAACAATCTTTTGTGCTTTGATAAATGCCATATGATACACCTTCAATAAATGTAGTGAAATATAGAACTACATTCATTATACCACATTTATTTCAAAAGTGCAAGAAAGTTCGTAAAATCGCGTTAAGAAAAACTTAGAGAGAATGTAGTACTACTTTTCTGTTCATCTAAGGTTTATATAATGTAAAAGAACCGCTTAAACCCTCGTCTTAAATGAATAAGACGGGGGTAAAGCGGGTTTATGACGATTCCGGAAACACCGGACAAATTTCAATTTTCAAGGAGAACTAACAATGAAATTCACAAAAATGCACGGCTGCGGAAACGATTATGTTTACGTAAACTGTTTTGAGGAAACAGTGGAAAATCCGGAACAGATCGTCGGAGCCATAAGTGACAGACACTTCGGCATCGGTTCAGACGGACTTGTACTCATTCTTCCGAGTGAATATGCAGACTGCAGAATGAGAATGTTCAATCCGGACGGCAGTGAATCAGAAATGTGCGGAAACGCGATCCGCTGTGTCGCAAAATACGTATATGACAGAAACATCATCCATCACAGCCCGATTACAGTTGAAACTCTTGCCGGAATAAAGAGTATTGAAGTACATACTGATGAAAATGACATTGCACAGAAACTCACAGTAGATATGGGTATCCCGGTAACAGAGGCATCAGAAGTTCCTGTAATCGCAGACCACTCCCCTGTTAAGGATCTGAAGCTCGACGCTTTCGGCAGAGAATTTACTTTCACCTGCGTATCTATGGGAAATCCGCACGCAGTAACATTCATTAACGAAGACGTAAAAAGCTTTGAAGTGGAACGCTTCGGAAAGGTCTTTGAAACTGACAAGCATTTTCCAAGGCGCTCAAACATCGAATTCGTTGAAGTCGTATCCCCTGAACGCTTAAAAATGCGCGTATGGGAACGCGGTACCGGCGAAACTCTCGCCTGCGGAACAGGTACATGTGCAACAGTTGCAGCAGCCTGCTTAAACGGCATTTCACCGAGAAAGCCGGTAACCGTCGAACTTCTCGGCGGTGAACTCGTCATCGAATGGAAGGAAAGCAACAACCACCTCTACATGACCGGTCCGGCAGTATTTGTATACGACGGCGTATGGAATGAATGTTAAAATTTGTTCCGAATCAGAAACTCTCAGTCTGATCTCAAATAGATTCCGTACTGAACTCAAAGGGATCACGGAGTAACCTCAAGGAGTCAGGACTGATCTCAACGGGTCTGGAATGACCTCAAGGGGGTCCGGGGCGAAGCCCCGCCCC
>JAGDDO010000097.1 GCA_017848205.1 Oscillospiraceae bacterium
TTAATGAGGATAATATATATGGTATACCGCAATTCTTCAAGGTACTGCCTTCTACAACTGCCAATATACCTCCTATTGCAACCATAGAAGAAACCCTTAGTGATGATGACCTTAACGAAGAGGAAAACGTAGTTTTCGGGCGGAATACGAAAAATAACCGGATGTCCAAAGATGCGGGATATACAACGGTCGGCGGCAGCGTTTTTGAGTTGTTCGGAAGCGTTGAAAACGAGACGGTGAAAAACGAATGGAAGGCGAGAGTACAGAAGATAGAAAATGCAATTCATTCGGATAGCACCGAATATGTCGATTTCATAGATTACAAAAAGTGGTCGCAAAAAATCCTGATGGATGAAGTATTTGACATCGCAGAGCGCAAAGACATTTATTATTGCTGGTCCAGGGAGAGTGACAGGATATATCCGCTGTTTTCGAAAGATTTTGAGCTCGGTTTCGGAAATGAAAAGAAGCCGTCCGGACTAAATTCACCCTACACTTATCTTGCAAATGCGGATGACTGGACTATCGGGCTTATGAACATCGAAGGCTTCAGGAATTACGTAAAGTCTTACTATCTGGATGAGTTTAAACCGGCTGTCGAAAGATACCGGAAAGAGAGTTTTGAGAGGCTTAGAAACAGGATCCGTAAGTCCGCGGAAAACGACAGGGTATTATGGGAAGGTCTGCAGATCAGGAGCTTTGATTCTGCGGAAGATGCCGGGAAGGGATTCGATGCTTTTCTTGACGTGAAAATGGATGTTCTTGAAAGGATACTTGTAAACAGGGACAGCTACCACAGCATAGAGTTTGATGTAAGCAGGGTTTCAAAGATCGATACCGTTAAGGGCGCAATAGCTTTCAGCGGGGAAAAACTCTATGCTTTTCCGGATGAAAAGCTTATCGAATGCAGGAAATTTGGCGGCTGGTACAACGAAGAGACCGGAGAAGAAATTGACGAAGAAACCGTCATCCATGACGATATGAGAATAGTCGGGAAGGACGGGGAATCAAGGCTTGAAAAGCTTTTGGGAAACAAGGTGTTAATGTGGATTGCGGCAGCGGTACTGATACTCGCGGCAGTTTACTTCTTCTGTTTTTCCGAAGAAGGGAAAAGGCTGACCGGTTTTTTAAAAAAAGTTCGTAAGAAGATTTCGTGAGGAATAGATGAAATGCAGGAAGCAAAGTACAGACATGAATATAAATATCTGATCTCCGCGGGGCAGCGTGCGATACTTGAGAGCAGGGTAAAAGGAATACTTAAGCCCGACCCGCATGTGGGAGAAAACGGGATTTACAACATCAGCTCCCTGTATTTTGACGATTATTACGATTCCTGTTATTACGACAATATGTCCGGGTCGGATCCGAGTGAGAAGTTCAGAATAAGGATCTACGGGCACTCTGACAAAAGGATCTCGCTGGAATGCAAGCGTAAGGAAAGAGGAAAGACCTTAAAGACAGCCTGCCTTATAGACAGGAAGACCTGCGAAATGCTGATGAACGGCGAATACCCTGCGATAAACGAAAGCACCGATCCTGTTCTTGCGAAACTTGTGATAAACATGATGACAAGAAAATTGAAGCCTGTTATCATAGTCGAATATGACAGGATACCGTACATTTACAAAGACGGAAATGTGAGGATAACCTTTGACACAAATGTTTCTTCATCGGTCGCGATCCATGATTTCCTTGAATGCAGGGTGCCGAAAAGGCCTGTCATGCCGACAGGAAATCAGCTTATGGAAGTCAAGTTTGACGGGTTCATTCCCGACTTTGTGTATCAGATACTTCAGCTTGACAACCTTCAGCTCACTGCATATTCAAAATATTACCTTTGCAGAAATTACAGTTTGAGATAAAATATAATGCGCACCACGAAAGGAGAACCGCATGAGAGAAATATTCAAGAAGTCCTTTTTGGAAGGATACGCAAGTTCCGATATAAATTACGTGTCGGTCATAACCGCACTTATAGTAACGCTTGTCATCGGTGTGTATATCTTTATGGTATACCGCATATTGACAAGAAAAACGTTCTATTCGAAAACGTTTAACATCTCGCTTGTAGGTGTCGCACTCATAACCGCCGCCATCATCGTGACGATCCAGTCCAGCGTGGTCGTTTCGCTCGGTATGGTAGGTGCCCTTTCCATTGTGCGTTTCCGTACGGCGATAAAAGATCCTGTTGACCTTATGTTCCTTTTCTGGTCGATAAGTGTGGGAATCATCTGCGGTGCAGGTTACGCACTGTTTGCGGTCCTGCTGAGCGTGGTGGTCACTGCTGCCCTTATAGTACTTGAAAGATTTCCCGTTGCCCAGCCACCGATGATACTTGTTGTTAACACAAGCGATGCGGACGCAGAAAAAGCGGTCATCGAAGTGATAAAAAAATATGCAAAACACTTCAGCGTAAAGAGCAGAAACATGACCAGCACAACGCTCGATCTTACGGTAGAGCTCAGGACCGATAACGGAGGAGAGCTTGTAAGAGAGCTGGTAAAACTGGACGGGATCACAAACGCATCGCTTCTTAAGCATGACGGAGAAGTGACATTCTGAGATATTGTTCCTGAACAAATCAAATCTATAGAGAAGTTTGGGAGTGGATTTAAGAGAATTGATAGCCTCTGCAAAGACGCAGGTATAGAGTATTCATACGAGAACGGACAGAATGGGTTTAAGTTCATTATCAAGAGAAAGCCGATTATAAGTGACATTCCGAATGTCACTTCTGATGTCACTACAAAGGTCACTTCTGCTGAAGAGTTGAATCTTACTGAGAAGACTATACTCGCTATTTTGAAGACAAAACCGGATGCTTCAAGGGAAGAGCTTGCGGAGAAAGCTTCAAAAACAGTAAGAACGGTGCAGAGAACCTTGAATTCGTTGCGAGATAAAGGCTATATTGAGCGTGAAGGCGCAAAGCAGAATACGGTTTGGAGAATAAAAAAGTAAGTTTTTTGAAATTGTTTTTGGGAAAGGAACGGAGCAAAATCCGGTCCTTTTTTCATGCCTACATTTAGAGCGGTTTTTCGGGCATTTCCACAAGAAAAAGTACAAGATACTATTGACAATTAGCAACAGGTGCGGCAGATTTTTGTTTTTATTTATGAAAAGTTTATTTACAATGAACAGGAACCGTGATATTGTGTATATGACTTAAAAGATATTTTGCTAACAACAAAATAATTTCTGCTTGTATCATTTATGAAAAGGTGATTTCTGAAAGGATTCAGGAAGGGACATGTTCCGCGCCGGCGATGGATGCTAGAATGAATGGTATTTTTTATCCCTATAATTCGTCGACATTTCTAAAATAATCCCTATCAGAATTCCAGCTTAATAACGATAATAGTCCGGTGCGTGTCCTATACGTGTCCGGGTATTATAAAAAGAGTTGTTTCGCAGTGAAACAACAACACCCAGACGGAGAGGGCCCGAAAGGATTCGGGACATGCCGTAAGGCACTCCGGAAAAATAAACCAAGGAGGTAGAATTATGGGTATGATCGTTCAACACAACATGACAGCGATGAACACTAACAGACAGTTAGGCATCTCGACAGGTTCACTTTCCAAGTCAACCGAGAAGCTTTCTTCCGGTTACAGAATCAACCGTGCAGCAGATGATGCAGCAGGCCTTGCAATATCCGAGAAGATGAGAAGCCAGATCAGAGGTCTCAATCAGGCATCCGCAAACTCGCAGGACGGTATCTCTCTTATCCAGACAGCAGAAGGTGCTCTTCAGGAGTCCCACAGCATTCTCCAGAGAATGAGAGAACTCGCAGTTCAGGCAGCAAACGGAACCGAGACAGATGAAGACCGTGGAAACATCCAGGATGAAATCAAGCAGCTCCAGTCCGAGCTCGACAGAATTTCAACCGACACGGAATTCAACACAATGAAGCTTCTTGACGGATCACTCGACGGAAGTGCATCCGTAACTCAGGCAGGACCTAAGTTTGGTGTATATGATGCAGGTCTTACGGGATTTGTAACATCAGACGTAGCAGGTGTATCCATCAATGTAACAAATACTGCAACACAGGGCGGCGAGTCCGGTCTCTGGAATGCAGCAGGTAAGATTCTTACACTTAATCTGGCAGAAAATACGACCTATACACAGGCCGAGATTGATGACCTCATTAAGAATGCAAAGCAGGAAGATTCACTTGCAGCGAACACACCCGCAAACGTAACGCTTTCACTTAACAACGGAACCTTTACTGCAGCACCAATAACAGGTGCACAGACAGTTGCAGGCGTTAAGGCTGAAGGAACATTCAACATCGTTGCAACAAATGCAACCACATATGTTGGTGTAACAGCAATGAAGATTGCATCCAATAAGAACGGTGCAGACAACAACATTACCATTACGGTCACCTTCAGTGCAACAGCAGGCGAAGAGGAGTTCAAGGTAACGACAGCTGCAACATATGCAGCAACAGGTGCACTCAGTGCAGCAGGTCAGTATATTCTTAAGCTCGCAACGGGCGTAGAGTACACAGAGTCCGATATTGAAAAGCTCCTTGCAGAAGGCGGCTTCTCAGCAGATGTGGAATTCTTGGGACCGAATCCTGATGAAGCAAACACACTGTTTATAACAACCCCTCCGGCAGCAGCTGTTACATCAAAGCTTGCAGACGGTGCAGGACTTGGTGATACGGATGCGTTCCTCGGCCAGAAGAATTATGATGTTAAGTCAGGCGGCGAAGGCCTTACCCTTCAGGTAGGTGCAAACGAAGGCCAGACCATCAGCTTCGGTATCGGAAACATGGGTGCTATCGCACTCGGTGTTGACGGAACAAAGGTAAACACAGAGACACAGAAGGGCGCAAGTGATTCAATCGATAAGATTGACGGCGCTATCGGAATCGTATCTAAGCAGAGATCCCTGCTTGGTGCTATTCAGAACAGACTTGAGCATACCATCGCGAACCTGGATAACACAGCTGAGAACCTGCAGTCAGCAGAATCTCAGATCCGTGACGTAGACATGGCAGAAGAGATGGTAACATACTCGAAGAGTAATATCATCCAGCAGGCTGCACAGTCTATGCTTGCACAGGCTAACCAGTCTAACCAGGGTGTTCTCACACTCCTTAGATAATCAGAATCCGATTGTTTGGATGGTATCTGATGAACTAGGATAAATCGGATATGAATGCAGAGCCATTAAAAGGCAGGAGGCGCGTATCACGCCTCCTGTCTTGTTTTTATGCGAGCCGGAAACTTTCGAAAAAAGATCGTTTTTGGTTTAGTTGAAAAAAATTTTATATTTTCCCTAAAGTGCAGACAATTTAATCCGATAAACAAAGTAGAAACAATAACTGAGTTGAACAATCGTTATGTTTTTGGAAAGAGCGTGACGAAGGAATCAGGATGTTTTACGAACAGGGAGGTACGACATTATGGCTATGATCGTTCAGCACAATATTTCATCTATCAACACAAACAGACAGTTAGGTATTTCTACCAGCGCACTTGCCAAAAACACAGAAAAACTTTCATCGGGTTACAGAATAAATCGTGCAGCAGATGATGCAGCCGGACTTGCAATTTCCGAAAAAATGAGAAGCCAGATCAGAGGTCTCGACAGAGCTTCATCAAATGCGGCAGACGGTATTTCGCTTATACAGACAGCAGAAGGTGCTTTGAATGAATCTCACAGCATCCTTCAGAGAATGAGAGAACTTGCGGTTCAGGCAGCCAACGGTACGGAAACAGATGATGACCGTGACAACCTCCAGGATGAAATCGAGCAGCTTCAGGAAGAGCTCGACAGAATCGCAACAGATACGGAATTTAACACCATGAACCTTTTGGACGGTTCACTTTCGGCAGCAGCCACAAGCGTTTCTTCCGCAGGCCCGAAGTTCGGTGTTTATGATACAGCAATTCAGGGCTTCCTTACATCTGATGTTGTGGGGACAAGCGTTAATATAGACAACAATGCGGCAATCGGTGGTGAATCGGCAATCTGGTCCGCAGACGGAA
>JAGDDO010000098.1 GCA_017848205.1 Oscillospiraceae bacterium
CGTGCTGCTGAAGAATCAAAACGCGCAGCCGAAAACAATGAAAAACCTACAACTGAAGCCCCTGAAGCAGAGACTCCGCCTTCAACTGAACCGGCAACAGAAGCTCCGAAGCAGGAAGAACCTGTAGCACCTTCAACTGAAGCTCAGGCTCCCGCTCCGTCATCACAGCCTACCTATTCAAGCGGATTCGGCTGGCCTGTGGCAAACGGATACGGAAAAATCACCAGTCCTTTCGGTACAAGATGGGGAACCCTTCACAAGGGTGTTGACATAACAGCATCTGACGGTGACACCATCATGGGCAAGGCTGTTGTAGCCGCCTGTGACGGCATCGTATTCTCGGTGGAGAACAAATGTACCCACAACTACGGAAAGAGCTCCAGCTGCGGATGCGGCGGCGGATACGGAAGGTATCTTGTAATAAGACACAACGACGGAAAATACTGTACACTGTACGCTCACTTAAGTTCCGTTTCTGTAAGTGTCGGACAGAGCGTTTCACAAGGCGAAGTTATCGGATATGCCGGATCCACCGGATATTCAACAGGCGCTCACCTTCACTTTGAAGTACGTCACTGGCCTTTCGCATGGACTTCCGACAACGCTATCGATCCGGAACAGTTCATTTCAAATCCTTAAGCGCTTTACTTATACGGAAATAATCTTTAAAGACTTAGGAGATCGGCCTCGGAAGCCACATTATTTTTGGCAGAAAGGATTTTTCATTTGAGTAATAAGAATTTTATGAAGATTGCTGCCGCTTTTTCTTTATCAGCGGTAATGACTTTATCATCATTCAGTTATGTACCGGTCACAGCCTTTTCACCGGCTGAGGCTGAAAAATCAATAAGCGAACTCGAAGAACTGAAGACTGAAAATAAGGAACACATAGCAGAACTTCAGAAAGAAATTGAAGAATATCAGTCAAAATACGAAAATGTTGAGGCTGATGAGAGCGTAAAGCTCGAATACAGAAATGCGCTGACTGAAAAGATGGAACTCCAGAGTCAGAACATTGACTACGTTTCCGGTCAGATAAGCAAACTCGATGATGAGATCGGTGAAAACGTTGAGCAGATAAACCTCATCGAATCACAGGTCAAGGACACGGACGAAAAGATTGAAGGAAATGTTGCACTTCTCAAGAAGCGTATACGTGTTTCCTATATGTCATCAGGAGATAGTATCTCATCGATACTTTTCGGATCATCATCGTTCTATGACATGCTTGCCAAGTTTGAGCTTATCGCCAAGGTAGCAGAACATGACAAGGATCTTATCAAAACACTTAAGGAACAGATAAACGAACTCAAGACACTCAGAACTTCACTTGAGAACACACAGGCTGAACTCACGGAGAATCTGGAATCCGAAAAGGAAAAGAAGGCAGAATTCACTGCTGCCCTCGATGCTCTCGGCGAGGACTACACAGCTACTCAGGAAGAACTCAACAGACTTGACGGCGTAAAAACTGAGATTAACGAAAGCATAGTGAAAAGTCAGAAAGCAATTGAGGAAGAAGAGGAAGAACTCAAGAAAATCGCTTCACAGGTTGAGGAATTCGAACGTATGATCGCAGCTCATTCAATAAGCGTTTCTGTGTCTGTTTCTGAATCGGAATCAATAGCTGCTTCGGAAGCCGAAAGCAGAGCTGAAGAATCCAGACGTGAAGAAGAGTCACGCCGTGCAGCGGAAGAAGCTAAACGTGCCGCAGAAGGATCACGACGCGCAGCTGAAAACAATGAGAAGCCTACAACTCAGGCTCCTGAGGTACAGACACAACCGTCTACCGAACCGGCAACGGAAGCTCCGAAGCAGGAAGAGCCGGTAACACCTTCAGCCGAAACTCAGGCTCCTGCTCCATCATCACAGCCGACCTATTCAAGCGGATTCTGCTGGCCTGTGGCAAACGGCTACGGAAAAATAGGCAGTCCTTACGGAACAAGAGGGAGCGAATTTCACAAGGGTATTGACATAAACGCATCTGACAGTGGCACTATCATGGGCAAGCCTATTGTTGCTGCCTGCGACGGTATTGTATTCTATGTGGTGAACACATGCCCCCACAACTATGGCAAGAGCGACAGCTGCGGATGCGGCGGCGGATACGGCCGTTACGTTGTCATCCAGCACAATGATGGTAAATACTGTACACTGTATGCTCACTTAAGTAACGCTATTGTAAGCGTTGGTCAGAGTGTTTCACAGGGAGAGACTATCGGATATGCCGGATCGACCGGAGATTCATCAGGTGCTCACCTCCACTTTGAAGTCCGTTACTGGCCTTTCCATTGGACTCAGGAAAACACTATCAATCCGAAACAGTTTGTTTCAGAACCGTAAGCGACTTATACGGAATACGATCTTTAAAGGCTTAACAGTAATTTTTACTTTAAGATAAGAAAACGCTGACATAATACGGTCAGCGTTCTCATAAACCATTATATTAAAAGGAGAGTTTTATCATGGACGGAATGTCAAAAACAAACGAAGAGATCTGCCACTGCAAGAAGGTAACAGTCAACGATATTGACCGCGCTCTTCACACAGAAAAGAAGTTTACAGACGTAACAGAGGCTTTCAAGACTGTTCAGGAAGTTACTTCATGTTCAACAGGCTGCGGCGGCTGCTACGATAAGATACTCGATACAATTTCAGATCTTATGCACTGATCACCTGTTGAAACAGGAACGGAGGTATCATTATGTTCAATGCAGGAAATGCTCAGAGTATTGCTGCAGAGATAAGCAAGCTCTACACTGCTATGGAAGACATCGGAAGCTATACACCTGAAGAATGTGCAGCGTGTGATACACTGTACAGAAAAATGGTTGAATTATCCGTTGAACTTGCAGCAAAGAAATGTACAGACGAAGCCACTGTTATCAACGACATCGTTAAAAGAGGTTTCGGCTCAGAGGAAAGCCAGTTCAATGACTTTGAAAAGGCTTCATTCAGACTCGTAGGAAATACTGAGAAATTCAGGAACTACTGCTACTACCGCATCATCAAGCTCGAGCTTGACATGATCGCAGACGCCTTCGAGATCGAATAATAAAAAACGCTTCCGGAGAGAATGCTTTCCGGAAGCGTTTTTATTTTTGTAAAGATCTGTGCACTGGTACCGGGGCTGATCAGAATTATTCACATACGACCTGATCGAGATATGATATATCTTCCTTCTCAAGGTCATTTTCAAGTACCATTTTCTCTATTTCATCTGATGAATACGCTGAAGCCGGATAGAGAACCACCACTGAATGGTCACCGTAGGTAAGGAAGTTTGTTTCGCCGAATTCAGTGTATCGTGTGGCGCCTATGGAAACAAGTATTCTTTCAGGACGGCCTGCTGCGTTCAGATAAGCGTTTATGTTTTCGGCAGGTCCTTCATCCTGCTGGTTATTGAACTTGTCAAGCATCCAGTTCATAAGCCTGCCGTAAATGTAGCTGTAGTCCTTTACTGCACTGTCCTCGCCGTAAGGATAGACTTTCCCGTCACGGACAAGGAAACTCGCAATGCGGTAGTCGTTTATAACGCAGTTTTCGTCAAAGGAACTCAAGGGTATTGCATGTGCTGAAAAGCCCTTTGAGCACCTGCCCCAGTTTTTCTTAAGGCTTATTTTCTTTGCTCCCTCACGTCTTATCGAGCAGTCGTTTGAAGCTCCGAAAGCGACTGCTTTAAGTGACTTAAGCGTCGTTCCATCCCACTCTGCCTCAAAGATAACTGCACATTCAGGTTCTATCTGAAGTTTCTTCTGATCGGCCGGATAAAGAATTGTTTCCGGATCAAACGGAAAAACGGAAAGGAATTCCGGAACACCTTCCTTTGCACCCGGTATATATGTCGGAAAGATCGCCTTCGGAGCTGTCGCATCTTCCACCTTCATATTTTTAAAATCGGAAGCCTCCCCTGCCTGTTCAAGATGTCCCGTGAAATTTCCGGCCACACCGAATGCGGCAGTGCCTGTAAGATCTGTTTTCAAAATAAGTTCCTCCTTATCCGCCACACG
>JAGDDO010000099.1 GCA_017848205.1 Oscillospiraceae bacterium
ATTCTCATGATGATCCAGAATGAGCATCCTCAGACAATTGCTCTTGTACTTTCGTATACGGCACCGGAAGTAGCTTCAAAGATACTTGCGGAACTGCCTCCGAACCTTCAGGTAAGTGTTTTCCAGCGTATTGCTAACCTTGACAGAACTTCGCCGGAAGTTATCAAGGTGGTTGAAAACATCATGCTCAAGAAGCTCGGCTCAATGGCATCTGTGGATATGGCGGAAGTCGGCGGTATCAAGTATCTTGCGGAAGTAATGAACAACGTCGATATGAAGACGGAAAAATACATCTTCGACGAGATCAGCGGAACCACTCCGGAACTTGTCGAGGAGATCAGAAAGAGAATGTTCGTGTTCGAGGACATCACACGTCTCGACAACATGGAGATCCAGGCGTTCATCAGAGAATGCGACACCAAGGACCTTACAATTGCACTCAAGACTGCTTCGCAGGAGATCTCCGATGCTATTTTCGGAAACATGTCACAGCGTCAGCAGGAAACTATCAAGACCGATATGCAGTACCTGCATAACATTCGTATGAGTGACGTTGAAGAAGCTCAGCAGAGGATCATTGCAGTTATCAGAAAGCTCGAGGAACAGGGTACCATCGTCATCTCCAAGGGTGAGAAGGATGCTATTATCGAGTGATGATCTGAATCTTTTATTTAAAAATATACATATGAAAACCGCCGGTCATCGTAATGATGTAACCGGCGGTTGTTGTGTTTATTCCATTCCTCTGACACTGCTTATTAACCAGGTTGCGTAGTCATCATCATATATAACCTCGATTCCGATAAGCTGATTTCCGCCGTAGCTTGTATCTGTTACAGTAACAAGGTAACCGTGTGCAGTTTTTTCTGCAACTTGCATATCGTCTGTAACAAAGCTGTATATCCCTCCTATAGGTCTGTAAAGAACATAAAGGTCACCGTCAATTTCGATGAAGTTTGTATTTTCACCATCGATTATACCGTTGTAGTTGTCGGCAATAAAATCAGAAGTTGCAGCTCTTTGAAGAAAGCTTCTGATTTCATCTATACTGCTGAATTCGCCGTCGGTTACCTTATAGTAAGTTGTATATTCATCAGGGCAGAATGCTTCGTTTTCATCGTATGTTACAACAGCAGGGGACATGCACATGAGATAGTCCAGCATCTGAAGATTGTCAACTATCACTTTGCATTCTTTAGGTGTAGGTGCAAACACCATGATATCACAGCGCTGTTCCTGCCGTGCATCTGACATACTGTCTTCGTTATTACTGCTGTTGTTTTCATTTTTAGTATTGTCGTTTGTTTTGTTTTCTGCAGGCTTGTTATCTGAGCCTGAATCTGCTTTTGCAGAAGCGGAATTACCGCTTTCAGTTTTTGCTGACTTGTTATCATCGGCTTTTTCAGTTTTTTTATCGTCGACTTTCTTGGCTTCTGATTCTTTTTCAGCTGTCTTATCATCTGTTTTCTCTTCAGCTTTTTTCTCAGGTTCTGTAGTTTCAGCCGCTTTTTCTTCAGCAGCGGCAGTAGTTACTGCAGCGGTTGTTTCTGCTACGGATGTATTTGTCTGCGGGATATTTGTGTTTTCGTCTATCGCTCCGCATCCTGTCATTGCGAAAATGGCTGTAAGTGCTGCAATTAAGATAACTGATTTTTTCATAGTAAGATCTCCTTTATTGGGTATTTGAATTTGATTTTGTACTTGTATCGTTTTTCTTTCGATGATCTTATTATAGCAGATGAAAAATAATATGATTTGATAATTACAGGATTGTAATTGGATATTTTAAATTCTTAATACAGGTGATTTGACAAAACAAAGGAAATAATCATC
>JAGDDO010000100.1 GCA_017848205.1 Oscillospiraceae bacterium
AAGGATCCGGTCTTCCTTTCAAAGGTAATAAACGAGGTTGTTACAAACGAGGATATGAGAAAGGTAATCATCGCAGCACAGAGAAAGAGACTCGAAGACTTCCAGTATGAAAAAATAAAGGATACATTCCAGAAATATCTCCGCGATTTTATGACTAAATATCCTCCGCTCAACAATGACGACAGTAAAAAAAACTATGATAAGCTCTACGATATGACGGAAAAGAATCTTGAAGGATCGGGAAAGACGATGCAGTTTTCAAAATTCGCACTCCGTACAATAGCGTCAAGACAGGCTGAAAGCACTGACGTGACAGAGCTTATCAACTCAGGCTGCAGCGCACATGAATTCATCGAAGCTTTTTTTCTGACTTTTTTCGGTACCATGCCGTCGGAGACTGATTTTGAGTACTGGGAAAACGATGAGAAGACAAGAGGCCGCGAGGCTTTTCTCCACACCATGCTTGAATACGCACGTTCAGCTGAAACGCGTATTTCCGGCGGTGCACGTATGCTTTATTCACCATACTGATCTTCAGGGGCTGAAAGTTAAATGAAAAAAATCTACATAGATGTTACCAACATACCCGAGCTTGAACATTTCACCGGAGTTTCGAGAGTAGTGACCGAGGTCCTCATACGCCTTGTCCGTGCCGGATCAGATGTTTCAGCCATTTCGTATTCTGTCGAAAAGCACGGATACATCCTGCTCGACACAAAAGCTTTTGTGTCACGTCTTGAAGGCGGAGAGACGGAAAATGAGATCTATACTGAAAATATCATTACACCTGACGAGTTTGAACACGGTTCGGTATTCTTTGACGTAAACAGCAGCTGGCATACGCTTCCGAACAGAAGCTTCCTTCTGCCGAAACTCAAAAACCGCAGTGTACGGCTCATTACGCTTATACACGATATCATTCCGGTTCGTTTTCCGCAGTTCATGGCGCCTCATACACTTCTGAAATTCATGGAGTTTATTGTGGCTGAAATGACGTATGCAGATGACATCGTGGTGACTACTGAAGCCGTTAAAAATGATCTTACCGCTCTGTTTGACGAACTGGAAATGAGAAGAAAACCGGTACACGTCATTCCTCTCGGTGCTGATTTCACTTCAGACGGTAAAACTGAGGAAAGCAGTGCCGATGAAGATATAATAACGAAGCTTTCAGGACGAAGATTCCTTCTTACCGTAAGTACCATTGAACCGAGAAAGAACCATAAGGTCATTGTCGATGCCTATATGAAGAAGATAGCCTCGCTTGACACGGACATCGTATTCGTCGGTCACATAGGCTGGGAATCGGAAGAACTGATGGAACGTATGCAATCGGACAGCCGTTTCGGCAATGGCATCTATGTACTCGAGGGTGTGAATGATGCGACACTTGCAAAGCTCTACAGTATGGCATACATGGTCGTGTTCCCGTCCTATGCTGAAGGGTACGGCCTTTCCACTATCGAGGCAATGATAAAGGGCGTTCCGGTCATCTGCTCTGATCTTCCGGTAATGCGAGAGGTCGGCGGCAGGTTCTGCGATTATTTCCCGGCAGATGATCCCGACGCTCTTGCGGACATCATTGAAAGCTATGTTTCATCTGAGGAGAAATACAATGAAAAGAAGGCTCTCCTTGCAGATGAATATGTTCCGCCGGTCTGGGACAGGACAGTCCGCAGCATCAGCGAGCTCATTGATAAAGACACTGTAAGCGCGGATGATTTTGTTCACAAGCCTGTAAAGCAGATAGTTTATCTTTCCGCGCGTCCGGCACCGCTTCTTGCCACACTTCCGTATGTCGAGGAGTTTATGCCGTTTATAACCGAGCTTGTGGTTTTCTGTCCGGATAAAATGGCGGACTACATGAAGTTAAACTACAAGGGAAGGCTTAGGCTCACAACTGTTACGGACGACGAGCTTCTTGACGGAGCGGCTCTTCCGGCAGACCATGCTACAAGGAACTTTTTCTTACGCTGCCTTGCCATGAGACGTGACATACTTGACGATGAGTTCATCATGACCGATGACGATTACCGCCCTCTCGGACCTGTCGATGAAAGCTGCTTCTTCCGTGACGGAAGATACATCGGCTACTATTTCTCCGATTTAAGCACATGGCGTTACCGCATTGCAGAGCTGTTCTCGTATGACTATTCAATGTTCCGAACCGTTGAGTTTCTGAAACTCAACGGATTCCCGACACTGCAGTATTCAGCTCACCAGATGCAGATAATCAACCGCAGATGGTACTGCGACATGATCGATGAATTCCCGCAGATAAAGACTCTAGGCTACGACGAATGGAGCACATATTTCAATTATATTGCATCAAGACATTCCGAAAACTACGAGCCGGTACCGTATGTCTGCCTTTCCTGGCCGAACATCGGCGGTGAAGATCTTGGTGTCAGACAGTCTGACTACATTTTCGAGAATTTCTACAAGGAAAACTATTACGGAAGAGGCCTTTTCAGAAAATACGCAGAAGGATTTACCTGTCCGGAATATATCGCTCTGGAAAGCAAAGAGAAAAAGGAAATGGCAGGCAGAATAGAGGACAGCCACCTTGCAGGACGAAAATTCCGCGAAGATGCCGCTTCCGAATACGAAGAAGCCGAACATATGCCGCCGCATATCGGACTCTACTGCTACGGCGACGCATCAGTCCCGCCGGTCCTCGGTGCCCCTGAATCATTTAAACTGAGTTCAGAATACTTAAACAAGATAAACATAGGCATCTCCCGCGACACCCGCTGCGCCGAAAACATAATGCAGC
>JAGDDO010000101.1 GCA_017848205.1 Oscillospiraceae bacterium
ACTATAATCAAAATGATCATTGGTCAGTCAGAGAAAAGTGCAAATGCAGATCTAAACAAGGATTGAAATGTAGATGCATCTGATTTGATGCTTCTCAAAAAAATACTTGCAAAGTAAAATGATTTTTCACTCGTAAAAAAAAGGTGACAGCGGTTCCGATCCGGAACCGCTGTTATAATTTTATCCCCTCGGAACGATGGGATAACTCATTTTAATGGTGGTGCCTTCGGCACAATTGACAAAAATCGCTACACGGTTCGTGCAGCGATTTTTGTTACGAATTTTCAAGAATGCTTCCTCCTGAATTCTTCAAATACATCATCGTCATTATAAACGTTACCGTTTGAATAATCAGCATAACCACGTTCCAGTTTTGCATGTATCTGTTCAGTTGTCATCTCTGATGCATTGATATCTGATGGCATTTTAGGAAGTGAAACAGAAAAAGGAATACCGCCTGTCAAAACTATTTGATGTAAAAACATATCAACGGCAGTTGACATAGGTATACCTAACTGTGATAAAACTGATTCAGCGTTTGATTTTAATTCCGGATTAACTCTTAGATTAAGTGTTGCTGTTTTTTCCATAACTAATACCTCTCTTTGATTAATATGCGGAATACAAGTATTTCTATAAACATTGTAACGCAGATGTCGTTACTTGTCAACGGGGTTTTAGAAGTTATTTCGTTTATTATTTTCGGCAGTAGTTTGAAGAATATAAAAGGTGACAGCGGTTCCGTTCCGGAACCGCTGTAATAATTTTACCCCCTCGTTCGAGGGGGTAACTCATTAAAATCATCTTAGCAATTATAATATCATGTTTTTATTGAAAAGTCCATACTGAAACAACATTTTTCGGCCGAATAATGTTTAAGGAAGCAGTACAATGTACCAGTCAGGAAAAGCAGGTACAAAGAAAGTTGACAAAAAAATAAAAACATAATATAATAATAAATATTAATAACTGACAATTTATTTCAGGAATTTAATTCGGAGTTTGTATAAATTGCTTGTTTCAAATGGAAAGGAGAAAAATATGAAAAAGAGAATTTGTTCTGCAGTGCTGTCGATGCTGATCGCCGGAGGTATGGTTCCGTATATGAACATTTATATTCCGGCCGAGACTGTCTGTGCTTATGAATCAGCACAGAATGAAAAGGAGATAGATGGAATCGTCTATACTCTTTATAACGATTTTGCGGAGGTCACAGGATGCGGTAAAGATGTTTCCGGCGAAGTTATTCTGCAGTCTGAGGTAAATGGTCTTCCTGTAAAATATATAAGCGGCTCTGCATTTTTTGACTGCAATAAAATTGAAAAGCTGACAGTTCCGGAGTCAGTAGTTGGTATTCATTCTTCAGCTTTTATGGGGTGTGACGGACTGACAGAACTGAATCTTTCGGACTCTGTTAAGAGTATCGGTGATTCTGCGTTTGAAAACTGCCGTAATCTTAAAACTATTAATTTACCGAAATCGGTAATGTATTACGGTCAGGATGTATTTGCCGGAACACAGTGGCTGAAGGACAGGCAGAAGGAAGATCCGCTGGTAATTGTGAACGGATGGGTCCTGGACGGAAATGAGTGTTACGGCAATGTCGTTATTCCGGATACGGCTGAGGCAATAGCTGCGTACGCTTTCGGCAAGTACAACAGGGTAAGTAACATAAGTATACCTGAAACGGTAAAATATATAGGTCCGGATGCATTTGCCGGAACACAGTGGCTGAGTAATATGAAGAGAGAGGATCCTCTTGTAGTAGTAAACGGATATCTTATAGACGGAACATTCTGTTCCGGCGATGTGGTTATTCCTGATACTGTAAAAACGATATGCGCATCTGCTTTTGAACATTGCAGTGAGATTACTTCAGTTGTTATACCAGAATCAGTTACCTGTATTGATGAATGTGCTTTTTCGAACTGTGCCAATCTGACTTATGCCAGGATAGAAGGAGCGGTATCTGAATGGGGCGCATGCAGTTTCGGATGGTGCGAAAAACTGGAAACTGCAGATGTAACAGGAGCTGTTACATCTTTAGCAGATTCGACGTTCTCTCACTGCATCAGTCTTAAGAAAGTAACTTTGCCGGAAACGCTGACAACTATTGAACCTATGGCATTCTATATGTGCAAATCACTTGAATCTGTTAATTTACCTGCATCTGTTACAGAAATCAGATACGAAACATTTTACCGCTGTGAAAAACTGAAAGAGGTAACGATACCTGAGTCACTTACCTGTATAGAAGAGGCCGCGTTCACCGGATGCGCTTCATTAAAGTCAGTAAACATACCTGAAAATGTGATAAAGCTTGAACCTTTTGCGTTCTCGCGCTGTACCGGACTGCAGAATGTGACATTACCTTCTTCATTAAAGGAAATAGGAGAAAAGGCATTCTGGGACTGCGGCAGTCTTACGGAAATGACAATACCTGACTCAGTAAAGACAATAGGCGGGGAAGTTTTCTTAGAATGCAGCGAAAAGTTTACATTATGCGGTTCTGAAGGTTCGGAAGCGCAGAAATATGCCGGAGAAAACGGAATAAAGTTTACTGCGAAGCAGACAGGCACTGAAACTGATGATGTTCTGTACGGAGATGTAAATGCCGATGGTGTTATAGATGTGACGGATATTTCAGAATTATCCGTTGCGCTTGTTGATTATATCGAACTTGAGGCCGGAGCAGCCAGACGCGCCGATGTGACCAGAGACGGCATAGTTGCTATCAACGATCTTGCGGTTATCCGACAGTATCTGTCCAAAAAGATCGATAAACTCTGATAACAGAAAATACGATCACATTACTGAAAACAGCGGTTCCGTTCAGGGACCGCTGAAATAATTTCAGCCCCTCGTTCGAGGTGTACACATTAGTCGGTTGAAAAATGCAGTTTCAATAACATTATTCGGTCGAAAAACGCAGTATACAGAACGTTATTCGGTCGAAAAATGCAGTTTGCATATAGACTTTACAATTAAAAAATGTTATTATAAATGCAAATAAAAATGTAAATGACAGAAGGAGATATACTGAAATGACAGAAATACAACTACTTCCGCTCGAAGAATCTGACCGCGAGCAGTTTATAAAAGATAATCAGGAAGCATTCAATTACGGTGCTCTCGAAGAATTCGGTGTACGTGACGATCACTTTGAAGAAGACGGCGAGATAATCTCACACGACACTATCTCAGATTCAATTGATGACGGCACGGCATACCGGATCGTTCAGAACGGAAAACCCGTCGGCGGTGTTGTCATCAAAACTGAATACGACCAGGGTGATCTTGAACTGTTGTTCGTATCACCGGCTGCACACAGCAAAGGTATTGGCTATGCCGCATGGTGTGCGATAGAGGAAATGCACCCTGAGGTAACGGTATGGAGTACGGTAACTCCGTATTTTGAAAAGCGTAACATTCATTTCTACGTAAATCGCTGCGGATTCCACATAGTCGAATACTTTAACGAACATCACTGTGCTCCGGATGATGAGGACGGAGAAATGTTCGAAATGTTTTCCTTCGAGAAGATACTTCCGACTACTCCTGAAGCTGTAGCAGAACAGATAAAGCGCATCACTCATTACGAAAATATAATGGAAGAGGCCGAAACCGGCTCTGAAGAAATGCTGAAACAGCTTTCGGATTACTACGAAAGCTCCGCATGGAAAAGAGACTTTGCCGCTGACGAAAAAGGACTTCTTCCGAAAGATCTGAAACGAGGCGTGCTTTCCGAGGACGGGATCTATAACCTTCTTGAGCGGTTCGGATTGTAATTAACTAAATGAAATTGATATGAAAAAACAAATAATAAAAAGATGTCCGTGGTGTGGACATGATATTGAAAAATCAGGTGTGATAAACCAGATGATCAAAAAATGCAGTCATTGTGATCATCAAGACACTGAAAGTGTTTGTGAATTTGGAAACCAAAGACCACTTACAATCATCTGGATATCATTAATGCTTCTTTCCATAATGTTTTTGGTGCTTTCCGGCATTTTCAGTCTGAAATTTATAATCTTGGCTCATGCGGCATTAAGCGTTATACCTTTGATTGGCGGCAACCAAAAAAACTACATCAGAGATGATGAATATGACACAAGCAAATTTATGTATAAAAAATATACAGCGGATATATTCTTCAATGAAGAACTGAGTAAAAAACAAAAGAAATCATATCTGATAAACGCCAGTATTATTCCTGTTTGTTTTGTTGATTCGAATGGTCTCCCTGTTTCAAACACCATATGCATATTTATCGAAAATGCAGCCATCAAATCGGATAATAATTTTGAATGTACATTTTCGTTTCTGCCTTTGTCAGAAGTTAAATTCAATATCGAAGGCACAGGAATTCATTTCTTTCTTTTCGATGGTAAGTACAGAATCGGAGAAGGTGTTGTTACTGGTATAAAAGATGCGTTCTGAAAAAAGCAAGACCGGCATATCCTTGCATACGTAAAGTACGCAGCTGCGGATATACCGGTTTTTTAGTGTTTTAATAAGGGTGAAAATTGTTTATATCAGGTGGCCGGTACAGCGTCGGAACCGTGTCTGAGGTTCTGGCTTAGCTGTTCGAAGGTTATGCCGTATTTCTGGGCGATCTCACGGGCGTAGCTCTGGCCGTCAGGCTTTTTCTGAACCATTTTGTAGGAGCGCTTTCCGTCCTCGTTTTCCATTACAAGACTGTCAGCGCCGCAGACTGCATCCGGGATCTTTCCGAAATCTTCGGCATGTTCGGCGAGTTCGTGCATGTGAGTGTTGAAGAAAGCACGCGATCCGAGACAGCAGAGATATTTGATGACATCTTCTGCGATGTACAGAGATTCGGTGTGACTGGTCGTTGCAAATGATTCATTGAAAAGGATCAGGCTGTTGCTGTCAGCTGTCCTGCAAATCTCGTTGAAACGGGCTGATTCTTCACCGAGACGGCCGAGGGAAACGGTTTTTTCCTCTTCAACAGGGAAGTGAGAGTAGATGCCGCTGCACGGACGTAATTTTGCGGCTGAAGCCGGTGTGAAAACACCTGCCTGATACATAATGAATGCAAGGCCGAGCGCCTGTGTGATAATAGTTTTGCCGCCGCGGTTCGGACCGGTGAGAATGTGGATGTTTCGTTCCTTTGTAAAGCTTAAGTCGTTGCAGACTATGTTTTCCTTTACCATGCCCTTAACGTGGCAGATGGCAAGCTTTATGTTGTAAAGATTCGTAAACTCAGAGTCGCCCGATGATGTTTCTGCGGTGCAGACAGGGAGACCTGCTTTTTTTATACGTTCTTCAAGCTCGATAAATCTTGTGTAGAAAAGGAATTCGTCAGTAAGATCGACAAGCACCTTTCCGCTCAGATCAGCATACTTGTCTATGATCTTCTTAACTTTTGAAGTAGTGGACGGAAGCATTCTGGTGATGATGTTGTTTAAATTGGTCATCAGCATATTGTTTCCGCCAGTTGTGGTGCCGGTTACTCCTAATTCGAGCGTTTCATATGCATTTCTGTGGGTAGTCATTTTAAACTGTAAAGTTTCATTGTCGTCATTAAACTTGTCGTTTCTGTGGAACTTTACGAAGTTTTTGAGCACGCTTTCCTCGGTGAAGTAGAAGCTGTTTATTGATACCAGACCGGATTCGATAACGTTGAAATTGGAATCAAGATTAACGCCCAGGGTAACGCTTCGTACATTGTCGATATCCCTGAGAGCGTATCCTATGTCCTTGCCAAGTTCTTCGAATCCGCTTCCTTCGCATATGCCGGCAACATATTTTTTCAGTTTTTTCAGACCTTCCGAATGAAAATCGTGTCCGGAGATAAGTTCATTTATCTTCGTAAGAGCGAAAGCATATGACCGAAGCGCAGTGAGACGTGTTACCAGTACCATAAGATCATTGCTCTTTTTTATGTAATGATCAGGCATTCTTGCACGCAGCCAGGAGAAGATATCATGGAGCTTGCTGCACAGTTCGGGTTCGCTGCTCAGTTCATGATAGATGTCATTACGATATGCGATCGTTTTCGGGTTTGTCGGAATGTGGGTAAGAACATCGGTGATGAGCTTTATTTCCGAAGGACTGTGTCCGATATTCTCTGCAAGAAACTCTACCGACAGATCACAGCGGGTGTTCGGACTGATCTCGAAAAAAGTTTCATTCGGATCGGGTACCAGCAGGCTGAACTGCTGAAGTTCGGAAACATCTGTTTTTTTCATGGCTTTTCCTCCTTGTAGGCGATAACTGTACAAATACGATCCCCGAACGGTCCCTGTTTTTATTATACAACAACTAAAATAAAAAGTAAATGTCTAAACATTTTTATTTATTGCGATAATTTTACGAAACATGCAATAAGTGCGGTCGGGAAATACGTAATCATGCCTTTTTTAATTTCTTCACTTATTGTCAAATTGCCGAAAAAGTGCTATAATAATAAAACACTGTCCGTGATCATCGGGGTCAAGATGATCAGGCAGCACATGGATAAAATATTATTTATGATTAGGAAGGATGGGGTTTTATGAAAAATAAGATCATTGCATTTCTGGCAGCTCTGACTGTTTGTCTGGGAAATGGAGCCTGGCTATGTGAAGCAGGATGGCAGAACGACGGTATTGTTCCGGCTTCCGCAGCTGAAAAAAAGGGAGGAACTGCAGTATCAGGTGATTACGCCAATGCCTCTCTGTTTGATGACTCAAAGGTGCATACCGTAAATATTATCATTTCAGATGATGAGTGGAGAAAGATCGCTGAAGCTGATTCTGAAATCAGGGAGTATGCGTGCTGCGATGTCGAGATCGACGGTGAGATGTTTCGAAATGTCGGATTAAAGGCGAAGGGACATGCGTCCTTTAACTTTGCAAGAGGCAGGAGAGACAGAACCAGAGAACGTGTCGGACTGAGGATAAGCTTTGACAGAAATGACAAAAACACGACCTATCATGGTCTGGACAAGCTGTCACTTAATAACCTTGCAGCAGATACTACCTGCATGAAAGATTTTATCGCTTATCATATGATGAACGATATGGGAGTACATTCTCCGCTGTCATCGTATACTCTTGTTAAGAAAAACGGTGAAGACTTTGCACTTTTTCTCGCTGTGGAGGACGTTGACAAAAGCTTTGCTGTCAGAAATTACGGTGACGAAGAGGTTGATCTTTATCAGCCGGAATCAGAATCCGCCACACATCAGTCCGATCTGAATGCTGTTCTCCGCGTTTTTTCCGGCAGAGAATATGAAAACATGGATACGACCGACCGCGTGGAACCATGGTGTATCATATCTGAAAAAATGCATCCTGAAAACCTGAAGGATGCTGCCTGCTGCCGCTGGATAGATGATGATCCTGCTTCCTATCAGAATATATGGGATTCCGATGAACTGAAATGCACTGATGAAGACAGGAAAGTGATGATGAACTGTCTTGACAGGCTAAATAACGGCAGCAGCGAGGACGCACTTTCCGTGCTTGATACAGATCAGCTTATGAGATACTGGGCTGTACACGGTTTTATGAATAATTACGACAGCCTGGTCGGAAAAGCCCGTGCGTGGAATTTCTATATCTGTGAGAGAAACGGAGTGCTTTCCTATATTCCGTGGGATTACAATGAATCGTTCGGCGGAATGGATGCCAGAGTCGTTATAAGGGATGTATTCGGTGATCTTGCTGTTGACACCGCTCCTGTCGGACTTGACAATGTAATGTCTGCTGAAAAAGACCTTATCAACATGCCGATAGACAATCCGAATCGCGCCGGAGGGGTCGAACTGTTACCTATGCTCGGTAAATGGATAAGTAATGATGAGTGCAGAAACAGGTACCATGAAATATGCAGAGATCTGACCGCACTGGAGGCGCGCTATAAGGAGTTTACAGATCATACGCAGAAGCTTATCGTGCCGTATGTACAAAAGGGACTTACATTCTATACCGAAGAACAGTTTAATGATGCCATGAAGAATATGGATCTTTATATGCAGTATCGTTTTGAGTCATACAGAAAACAGACAGACGGCAGTATGCCATCCACCTGGGAAGGCCAGAAGGAAAAGCCTGAGACGCTTATCGAACCTGAAGGACTGGAACTTTATAAAATGGCATCTGCGACAAGTACAATAAACTGTCCTCCGGCACAGGTTATCAATCCTGTTGTAAACGCTTTTCTGGGAAAAGATCCCGACAGAAGTTCGGCACATTTATCACAGCTTGTTCTTGACTATTTCAAAGATCCTGAAACCATGTTTGACAAGGTACCGGTACTGATACAGGAGCCTTCGTGCCGTGGTGAGGCAGTTAAGATCATGCATAAAAAATACGGAACCGAAAGTATGTTTGCAGTTCATGGCGGTCCGCCTGTACAGGGAGCGACGGAAGACAGAACGAAGGATACAGGGAAAGCAGCAAACGCTGAACAGGGGGAATAACTATGAAAAGAACACTATGTACCGGACTTGCAGTATTTCTGATGACAATGTGTTTTGTCAGCTGCAGCAGTTCAGAAAATAATAATGCAGACGATTCTGCACCGGAAAGAATCATAATACCGGAAGAAAACAGAGAGAACGCAGAAAACATGGATGCCGTAACGGGAACTGACAGTACGGAAACAGGTAAACCGGACAGGGAAGGCGCTCCGCAGCTAACACTTGATCTTGATGCAGAGTATGATGAATCAAAGTTTCTTAATTATGTGGATGTACCTTCATGCAAGCCTGTCAGCAATGCTGACGAAGATGATTTCACCGGAATGTGGGAAGCAGACGTTATAGTAAAGGGTGACACTGCATATGATACGATATGCGGTATTCCTTTATCTGCTACCGGTCATCTTGTGATAAGTGAGAATGGTTCAGGTGAATTTATAAATATCCAGCCTGTGACAGTAAACGGTAAACAGCAGGGCGGTCCTCCTCAGAACACGACTGCGGAACAGCCGCAGGCTGAGGCGGCTGAAACAGAGTTACCTCTGACCTGGGCTTTCGAAAATGGTTCGCTGAATGTTTCTGTAACCATACCGGTTGGTCCTCCTGAAGACAGGCAGGCTCCGGATGCATTAAAAACCGCAGGAGAAAGTGCCCCTGATGTAAAAGGACCACCTCCGAAACAGATGACACTTCAGATGACAGATGACGGACGTATCCTTACAGTATCTGCCGATTCTGACGGTACGATGACTTCGGCCTATTACAGGAAAGTTGATTCCTTTGAAGCATTTGACTGGAGTACTGTCCGGTTTGATTTTGATTCAGTCTGCAGCGGTAAAGTGAATGATGACCGGCCGTAGGCTGCAGAAAAAAAGGTTACACAGGTTTCGTTCCGGAACCTGCGTAATATAAATATGGGGATGTTAAGAAACTCTCCTTAAAAGTAAACCAGCATATCTAAAACTACGTATTTACGTGAGTAAGATATGCTGGTTTTGTAGTGTTCAGGACTTTTTTAACAG
>JAGDDO010000102.1 GCA_017848205.1 Oscillospiraceae bacterium
AAGTATGCAGCGTTATAAGCTCTAAAGGATATGCAGTCTGATGAAAAATGAAAACGTCAGAAAGGTACTGAAACTTTCTCTTGCCGCCATAGTTCTGCTCGTTGTTTTAAGACTTGTTCTGCTTTTCCTTAACGGTTTCACCGGATTCGGAAACGAAAATGAACTGCAGCATTCAGACGGAAGCCCTTCCGGATTTGTGACCGAAGCCCCGCTTCAGATATTTACAGATGCGGAAACTGCTGTAACAGAAGCTGTGACCGCAGCAGAGTATACTGAAGCCGCAGAAATTTCAGAAGAAAGCGAAGCGGCAGCAGTTACTGAAGCAGAGGAAACTGTCGTGACGGAAGCGGAAACGACTGAAGCAGAAACGGAAGAAGTAACTGAAGAAGCTCCGGAAGGTAAGAAATACGTATTCAGAAACAGTAAGCTGTTAAATGACCACTACAAAAAGCACGGCGAGGAAATGGGATTTGCCTCTGCGGAAGAATACGAAAAAGCAGCATCTGATGTTGTTAATTCACCTGATGCCCTGCACAAGAAAGAAAAGGATGACAACGACGATGTCTACTATATTGAAGATACCAATGAATTCGTTGTTGTTTCATCGGACGGTTATTTAAGGACCTATTTCAACCCGGATAAAGGCAAAGCATATTACGACAGACAATAGTTATAAATGAATTATCAGGCAGTATGGCTTCTCTGAAAAAGTCATACTGCTTTTTATTTTTTGCTGTACTTTTACGGAAATAAGGGTTTCCCGCATCAAAAACAGATGAAAACAAGTTTTGGCTGTGCATTTTGTGCATCCTGACATCTTGGTGGTTTGCTATAAAAAATGGCAAAAATATTTCGCTTTATTTTATTGACAAATGACAAAAAAGGGAGTATAATAATGACAATGTTCTATTTTAGGAGAACTCATTTCTTTTATCGGTTCATGAGAACTGAATTTGAGTTCACAGGTTAATACATGAACAGAAAATATATAAAAAAGAGACAGGAGAAAAAGTTATGGCAGAATTAATCAGGAGATTACCGGTTTATCTTTTACTTGATACTTCCGGATCTATGAACGGAGAACCGATCGAAGCGGTAAGACAGGGTGTAAAGGCACTTCTTATGGAACTTAAGAGTGACCCGCAGGCGCTTGAAACTGCTTATCTGTCAGTTATTACATTTGACAGTGTTGCAAGACAGGTATGTCCGCTTACTGAACTTATAGACTTTAAGGAGCCTGAACTTCAGGCCAGCGGTATCACATCGCTCGGAGCTGCGCTCAGACTTCTTTCGGAATGCATTGAAGACGAGGTACGCAAGGGAAGCACAGATCAGAAGGGTGACTGGAAGCCGCTCGTATTTATCCTTACAGACGGCGCACCTACAGACGAATGGGAACAGGCTGCCGAGGAACTCAAGAGCAGAAAGCCTGCCAACATCATAGCATGTGCAGCAGGAGCTCAGGCAGATACTTCAGTTCTCAAGAAGATCACAAACAACGTTCTTATGATGAACAGCCTTTCAGCAGGCGATCTTGCACAGTTCTTTGCCTGGGTATCAGGCTCTATCAAGATGTCATCAGGCAGCGTTGATGCTCTTCCGGGAGCACCTATCGAACTTCCGCCTCCGCCGCAGGGCTTCATAATCGTTCCGTAACAGGCAGGTGAAATTGTGAGTAACAAAGAAAAAGAAGGAAAGTATTCTGAAGACGAAGTGATCGACATTGAACCCGGTGAACTTCTTTCAGCAACTGAGGAAGACATAAAGGAAAGCATGGACAGACTGTCTGTTTTCAATGAACTCAACATAACAGACAAGACGGCTTCATTATGGCAGTACAAACCCGTTTCGGAGGACGAACCGGAAGGATTTGAAGAGTATATTTCATCTGGTGAGGACATTGAAGGCGGTTCTGTAACTGCTGCAAGAGTCCGCGGCAAGAAGCACAAGCATGACGGTACGAACTGTGATGACTGGTTTGAATACGACGTAAACGGTGACTGGAAGATACTTATCGCATCTGACGGTGCCGGTTCAAGAAAGTTTTCAAGAATAGGTGCAAAGGCAGCCTGTACAGCTGCGGCAGCTTATTTAAGGGAAAATCTTGATAATGCATCTGAAGAGGACAAAGCGAAGCTTTCACTGCCTCTTGACGACAGCGGCTTTATGGAAGGATGCAGCGTTTTTGCAAACATCCTTCAGGATTCAGTTATAAAGGCAAAGGAAGCTGTTGAGGCAGCCTTTGATGAAAGAAAGACTCAGTTCCGCTATCTTGATCTTGTGGAACGCGATCTTGAAATTAAGGATTTTGCATGTACGTTTTTAGTATGCATCGTTCTTCCGGTAAAGGTCGGTGAGTCAAAGGAATTTTTTGCTGCTGCTATCCAGATAGGTGACGGCATAATCTGTTCAGTTGACAGGAACAGTCCGTATGAAAAGGCTTTAAGACTTCTCAGTGTTCCGGACAGCGGTGAATATTCAGGTGAAACAGATTTTATAACTTCAGATAACCAGACTAAAAAGGAAAGCCTTATGGGCAAGACCAAGATCATGCGAGGAAAGTCATCTGCTTTCATGGTAATGACCGACGGTGTTGCCGATGATTATTTCCCTAATTCACCGGAACTTCTCAGACTGTATATCGACCTTTGTCTTAACGGTATTCTCGAAACCGACGACAGTTCGTCAGAGGGAGAGCTTCCTGAGATCATTCCTGATCCGCTTACTCATCCGTGGGTGAATGACAACGACAAAAAAGTTATGTGTCAGTATGCGAAGCGTATTGAGGAACGTACAGGATGTGATCTTGAAACGCTCTGGAAAAATACAGCTCTCATAAAAAAAGCTTCCCTTGTGAATTCTGATCCGGATCTTCCGGCAGAAAGAAAGGAAAGACTTTTAAGATGGCTTGACAATTATACTGAGCGAGGCTCATTTGACGACAGAACACTTGTTTTGCTTGAATTTGATCAGGAGTGATACCATAAATGGACAATATCAGACGGGCACTGACTATGAGCGGCCGTGAGATAGAATATGTAGTTACAAAAAATCCTCCCCGCGGAGGAATGAAATACACGTATTTCACGCCTGACAAATCGCTTGTTGTCCAGTTTTTCAACGACCCTGAGAATGCGGCTGACCCGGGTATCCATGACCGTCTCAAAGCCATAATCGGCAGATACAATCCGACGGTACCTGAGAAGCTGGGAGGAGCAAACGGAAACGATGAACGAACGGCAGCATATTTTTCTAAATGCTATTGCTGGCCTCTTGACATTGTAGTAAGGCCGGAGTTCGGTATCATCAGTCCGGCTTACCCGAAGAATTTCTTCTTCGGTGACAACGCATCCCAGATACTTCAGATAAAGGGCAAGGACAAGAAAAGCAACTGGTTTACAGGACGAAGCAGAAAATATCTTAACTCATCTGAACTCGGTGATTTCCGGTCCATGCTTCAGATATCCATTCTTCTTTCACGCGCCGTAAGAAGAATGCATCAGGCGGGTCTGGCACATTCAGATCTTTCACCGAACAATGTACTGGTGGATCCGCGTACAGGTACCTGTGTCGTAATCGACATAGATTCACTGGTGGTTCCGGGACTGTTTCCGCCGGAGGTCATCGGCACAAGGGGCTATGTTGCTCCGGAAGTGCTTCAGACTCTCGGTATGGACAGAAAACAGCGTAAATTTCCGGGAGTACAGACAGACCTTCATTCCATGGCGGTGCTGATTTATGAATATATCTTTTTAAGACATCCGATAATCGGTCCGAAGATTTATTCCGAAGATCCGGAACAGGATGATTACCTGTGTCTCGGTGAAAAGGCAACATTCATCGAAGATCCTGACGACACTTCAAACAGACCGGATGATCTGAAAGTCACGGTAAAGGATCTCGGTCCTTACCTTGAAGATCTGTTTATGCGTGTTTTCTGCAAGGGACTTCACTCTCCGCCGGACAGACCGGCTGCTATAGAATGGGAGAGAGGGCTTTTAAAGACCTGGAATCTTCTTCACAGCTGTTCCAATCCGAACTGTGATAAAAGATATTTTATTCTTCACGATATAAATAATCCTGTTTGTCCGTTCTGCGGCACCAGAATAAAAGATGATACAATACTGAAACTTGATTTTTACGCACAGAGAAGGGGAAATCCCGGCAGGTGGTTCAGAAAGAGCGAGATGATCGCTGAAAACAATACACCGCTTTGTGTGTGGAATCTTCATTCCAATATATTTCCGGATGAAAAGGCACCGGACCGTGAGGTAAAGGCTTATATCCAGAAAAAAGAAGGAAGATATTATCTTGTAAATCTTACGCTTAAGAATCTTCTTTCACCGGACGGAAGCACCGTTCCGGCAGGATATGCCACTGAGCTGTATCCCGGAGCTGCTTTCAGACTTTTACGTGATGATGACAGTCTGCTTATGAAAGTGGAACTGTTCAATATTAATTAAACAAGGAGAATCAGAAAAATCATGAGCAATCCAAAAGAAAAAAAATTCGGACTTACTTCCGAGCAGGTTCAGAAATCTCTTAACGAGCACGGAAGCAACAGGCTGACCCAGGTTGAGGGTGAAACATTTCTGAGCAAGCTGCTTGGAAACTTCGGCGATCCGATGATCAAGATACTTTGTGTAGCACTTGCTGTCAATGTTCTTATCTTCATTCTCGGCGCGACCGGAGTGCTTAAGGGCGTGGATGTTGAGTGGTATGAACCGGTAGGTATCGCAGTTGCGATCGTTCTTGCCACATTCGTTTCAACTTTCTCGGAATACAGAAATGAAAACGCATTCCAGAAACTTCAGGAAGAAGCTTCAAAGATAGTATGTAAGATCTACCGTGACGATGAGATCAAGGAGATCCCAATCGATGACATCGTTGTAGGTGACTGTATTCTCCTTCAGTCAGGCGACAAGATCCCTGCTGACGGTCAGATAATCGACGGAGACATCAAGGTTGACCAGAGCGTACTCAACGGTGAATCAAAGGAAGCTTCAAAGGTTCCTGTTCCTGATGATTACAGCGATGAAGGCGAACCGATGGACTTCCTTAATCCGTACAAGGTTTTCCGTGGCTCTGTAGTATGTTCAGGCAACGCAGTAATGGAAGTTACTGTTGTAGGTGACAAGTCAGTTTACGGACAGATCGCAAAGGAACTCCAGCAGGACGACGACCGTGAAAGCCCGCTTAAGGTTAAGCTTTCAAATCTTGCTGACGGTATCAGTAAGTTCGGTTACATAGGCGGTGTCGCAATTGCCGTTGCTCTTATGTTCCAGAGAATGATCACAGGCGGCGGCTTCTCAGCATATATCAATTCAGGTATATTCAATATTCTTGCAGACTTCCTCGATGCAGTTATTCTCGCAGTTATCATTATCGTAATGGCTGTTCCGGAAGGACTTCCTCTTATGATCGCTCTTGTATCAGCAATGAACATGGGCAAAATGCTCAAGGATAACGTCCTTGTACGAAAGATCAACGGTATTGAAACTGCCGGAAGTTTAAACATTCTTTTCTCAGATAAAACAGGTACAATTACAAAGGGTAAGCTTGAAGTTGTAACATTCGTTGACGGTGATATGACTGAAGTATCCCAGGCAAGCGACGTTAAGGGCAAGCTTTCCGAGATCCTTGCAGTAAACATTCACCACAATACAACATCCATTGTTGCAAAGGAAAACGGTGAGACAAAGGTTGTCGGCGGTAATGCTACAGAAAAGGCTGTTCTCGGATTTGCAGCAGATCTTACACCTGACGGCGTAAATGTTGAAAAGGTAGCTTCAATTCCTTTCAACAGTACAAACAAATATTCAGCTACCCAGGTCAAGGGTGACTACAACTGCACACTTGTAAAGGGTGCGCCTGAAAAGATCATTTCAAGATGTAAATACTATTTTGATGAAGACGGAAACAAGAAGGAATTCACAAAAGGCGCTCAGCTCGAAGACAAGATCAACGAACTTGCAGGACGTGCTATCCGAGTTCTTGGCCTTGCAATTGCTGACGAAGCACTCGGTGAGAATTCACTTCCTGAAGGCGACTGGACACTTATCGGTATTCTCGGTATCAGAGACGAAGTAAGACCTGAATCAGTTACAGCTATCAGTGAAGTACACCAGGCCGGTGTTCAGGTAGTTATGATAACCGGTGACCGTAAGGATACAGCAGTTGCCATTGCAAAGGAAGCAGGGCTTCTTACAGCAGAGACAGATGTGGTTCTTACTTCAGACGAACTCCAGCAGATGTCTGACGATGAGATCAAGAATGTTCTCAAGGACATCAGAGTTATCGCACGTGCCCTTCCGACAGACAAGAGCCGTCTTGTAAGATGTGCCCAGGAACTTGAGCTTGTTGTTGGTATGACAGGTGACGGTGTTAATGACTCACCTGCTCTTAAGAAAGCAGACGTTGGTTTTGCCATGGGCGGCGGTACGGAAGTTGCCAAGGAAGCCAGTGACATCGTTATTCTTGACGATAACTTCAATTCTATAGACAAAGCTATCCTTTATGGCCGTACAATTTTCAACAGCATCAGAAAGTTCATCATCTTCCAGCTCACGATCAACGTTGCGGCTGTACTTATCTCATTTGTATGTCCTCTTCTCGGTATAAACGAACCTCTTACAGTTATCCAGATCCTCTGGGTAAACCTTGTAATGGATACACTTGCAGCTCTTGCATTCGGCGGTGAACCGGCTCTCCACAGATACATGAAAGAAAAGCCGAAGAAGCGTTCTGAAAGCATCGTTAGCAAGAACATGTGGAGCAGCATCATCATGAACTCACTCTGGATGTTCATTCTCGGTTTCCTCATGCTCACATTCTCTCCGCTCCAGAAAGTATTTGCTGATCTCGGAGCAGATGTAAAGACATTCAATCCTGCTGATTTCTCTGATCCGGCTTACCTTAAGCTTGGTACAGCATACTTTGCTTACTTTATCTTCTCAGCAGTATTCAATGCGTTCAACGCAAGAACAGACAAGATGGATCTCTTTGAAAACATCGGCGGAAACAAGGGATTCCTTAAGGTTCTCGGTCTTATCGCTGTAGTTCAGATAGCAATGACATATCTCGGCGGAAGCGTATTAAGATGTCACGGTCTCGGAGTAACAGAATGGATCGTTGTACTTGTTATGGCAGTTTCCATCATTCCGGTTGATCTTATAAGAAAGGCAGTTATGAAAAACAAATAATTAGCAGAAAGGATTCTTAATTATGGCAGTTAATCTTCAGAAAGGTCAGAAAATTGACCTTACCAAAACAAATGCAGGTCTTAAGAAAGTTATGGTCGGTCTCGGCTGGGACGAAGCCCCAAAGAAGTTCGGACTCTTCGGCGGCAGAACACAGGATATAGACTGTGACGCAATTGCTCTTGCTCTTACGGATGACAAGATCAGAAGCAACGATGACGTTGTATTCTACAATAACCTTACACACAAGACTCACTGCATTCTTCATCAGGGTGATAACCTTACAGGCGGCGGAGACGGCGACGACGAACAGATCCAGGTTTTCTTAAGCGATCTTCCTGCACAGTACAACAAGATCGTATTTGCAGTAACTATCTATGAAGCTTACAAGAGAAACCAGCACTTCGGTATGATCAGAAATGCTTTTATAAGAATAGTAAACGCTGACAACAGAGAGGAACTCTGTCGTTTCAATCTTTCTGATAATTATGACGGCAAGACAGCTATGATCTTCGGTGAACTTTACAGACACAACGGTGAATGGAAATTCAACGCTGTTGGCGAAGGAACCACAGATGACGGTGTAGCAGCACTCGTAAAGAGATTTATATGATAAAAACATTGTTTTAAACAGGGGGTAATTATTATGGCAGTAAGTCTTTCAAAAGGACAGAGAGTTAGTCTTGACAAAGGTATCGTAAAGGCTCTTATAGGTCTTGGCTGGGATACAAACAGATATGACGGAGGTCACGATTTCGACCTTGATGCGTCTGCTTTTCTCCTCGGTTCAAACGGTAAGGTAACATGTGACGAGGATTTCATATTCTACAACAACCTTCAGAGCAGAAACGACGCAGTCGTTCACACAGGCGATAACAGAACAGGTGACGGCGACGGTGATGACGAAGTTATCACTATCGACTTCTCAAAGATCCCTGAAAACATCGAAAAGATAGCAATTACAGTTACTATTCACGATGCAGTTGCAAGAAAGCAGAACTTCGGACAGGTTTCCAATGCTTATGTTCATGTAGCCAAGATGGAAAGTGACGATGATATGACAGGTACTGAAGTACTCCGTTTCGATCTCGTTGAAGACTTCTCAATCGAAACAGCTCTCGTTGTATGTGAGATCTACAAGAACAACGGCGACTGGAAGTTCAACGCTGTTGCTGCCGGATATCAGGGCGGCCTTGAAGCTCTCTGCAGAAGCTTTGGCGTAAATGTCTGATAAAACGGACTGATAAAAAAACAGGCTGATATACGGTTAGATGAATATCAGCTCTGTTAAACTCTTATATTAAAAAACCGGAAACGGCAGCCGCATGGCTGCCGTTTCCGGTTCAGAAAAAGTGCATAATAAATAAACAGCAGAACAGGAATGATCAGCACCTGTTCTGCTGCTTTTGTTTTAATAAAAAAGATCAAAGGGAACACTGATTAAACCGGAAATATGGCTTCACCCAGTGTCCCGTGCCGATTTATGAATAAATCAGCGTTTCCTTAAATGTTACAAAGAGTTTTATCACTGCTGAGGCACTGAATAAATAGAACAGTACGTTATTGATCCTTCCGTCAGCTGAGCAGATGCCAAATCCTATACGCGGTTTCGGAAGCGGAAAAAACAGCTGCACTTTCTTTTTGTTTAACATATCAATAATAATATGTGAAAGCATCGAAACAGCCATATACGGACCTGCAGAGGGAAGTATAAGCGAAAAGCTGAATGTAACTGCAATTGTACCTGCAATGGAATGCATAAATGACCGATGGGGAAGATGTGCACCGAATATGCATACACCGAGAAATATCAGAAAGCCGGTAAACAGTCTGACCAGTGATGCACTGGAACTGAAACGTGAAGCTATGTCTGTACCAGCGAAATGATCGGCTGCAAGGACTCCGGCAATACTTAGAAAAGTGACAGCGGAAACCTTTGCAAGATTATTTCTGCTGTGTGATTCGGAAGCATCTACATCGCTTATTACAGAACCAATTGCTGCAGTACCTGTGCTAAGTATGAGTTCAGTTAAAGTATCCGGAGAAAAAGTATAGAGTACGGCAGCATATCCGGCTGCGAGATGAGTCCTGTATGTCATTGACCGTTCCTCTTTTTGCGCTTAACGGAAATGATGACTGCAATGACAAGCCCGATAATAACAGCGGCAATGACAGCAGCACCGAAGATACGGGTGTTTACTTCATCACGGTCAGCGCTTTCAGGAGTATCGTTTTCGTCAGGAGTGTACTCTGTCGATTTATCATCATCAGTTTCCGCTTCTGTACTTATCTCATCATCGCCGTCCCAGTCGTTTTCAATAACAACAGTATGTCCGGCACCGTCATCAAAGTCTTCTTCATCTTTCTCAGAAGAAGTGTTTCCGTCAGATTTTTCTTTTGCTTTTACAGGTACAAAATCCACAACGCCGTCAGCCTTTGTTCCGTCTGGTTCAGTACCCCATATAAGCCTGTCACCGTCATACATTGTAATGTGTTCGGCTATTTCAATATCCTGATTGCCGGTTTTAAGACCTTCTGCTGAATAGTCGTTTGATGCATCCCAGACCTTGTTCTGATCAGGTACAGATATTCTCATCTGAAGCTC
>JAGDDO010000009.1 GCA_017848205.1 Oscillospiraceae bacterium
AAAGTTACAGTGACCTGAGTTCACAGCACTTCAAGCTTAACAAGACTGGTGACAGTTACTATATAACAGCCGAATGCTCCGGCAAAGCTGCTTTTGATGTTTACGGCCAAAGTTCCGAAAACGGCGCAGTCATCGATCAGTGGGACTACTGGGGCGGCGCTAATCAGCGTTTCTACATCTCACCTGCAGGCAGCGGACAGGTCACTGCTTTCGGCGATCTGAGTGGTGACGGAAAAACTGACATTACCGACAGAATACTCATGCAGAGCGGCCTTACAAACGGTTTTGACACACTCGGAAATGCAGCTGCTGACTTAAACTCAGACGGCAAAGCAAACGGCGATGACCTTTCCGTGATGAATGACTATTTCTTCGGTGAAAACGGATCAAATACAAGTCTGTGGAATTCTGACTCAGACTCACAGGGCACTGCATTTTTATTTGCCTACTTCCTTGGCAACGCTCCGGAACAGGAACGTCTTTCATACGCTGTAAGTACTGACGGATATAATTTCAAGGCTCTTAATAACGGCAAAGCTGTATGGAAATCAAACGTGGGAACAGAATGCATCCGAGATCCGTACATCTTCAAATGCGAAGACGGAAGCTACTGTATGCTGGCTACTGATATGAAATCATCTCTCGGATGGAGCAGCAACCGTAACATTATCAGTGCCCGCTCCGATGATCTTATCAACTGGACCGATGTCACCCTTATTGAAGTTGCGAACAAATATCCGTCCATGATGGGTTCAGACCGTGCATGGGCTCCTCAGGCTATCTACTGTCCTGAAAAGAATACTTACATGATCTACTGGGCCAACCACTCGAATGAGACCGGAAGCAGAACGATCATGTACTACGCATACAGCAAGGATCTGAAGCATTTCGATACGGAACCTTCTCTTCTCTTTGCTCCGGCAAACGGTGACAGTGCGATCGACTCCGATATCATTTTCCAGAATAACAGGTACTACATGTACTATAAAAACGAAACAAACAAGAGGATCTATCTTGCAACGTCGGACAAAGCAGAAGGTCCGTGGAAGGAAGTAAAGCAGATCTCGGAAGGAACAATGGGCGTTGAAGGCCCGAACATTTACAACATTCCGGGCACTGACCACTGGCTTCTCATGTCAGACGCATACGGCGACGGATACTATGTAATGCAGGAAACAGACGATCTTGAAAACTTTAAAAGGCTTGACAGAAGCGCCTACAGTTTTGACTTCACGCCTCGCCACGGATATGTTATACCTATTTCAATGAGCCAGTACAATGCCCTTCTGAAAGCATATCCTTCTGCTTCTATCGCACCTTCAGGTGCAGGTGTTGAAACAGTCAGAACTGCTGTATCCGCCGGAGAAACACCTTCTCTTCCTGACAAGGTAAAATGCAGTTACTCTGACGGCAGCAGCGATGAATTTACCGTTCAGTGGAATGAAGATGAACTTGCAGCACTTGATACATCGAAAAAAGGAACTTACACAGTTTCCGGCAAGGTTCAGGTAAACAGCTATGACGATCCGTTTATAAAGGAAAGAGCTGATCCGTACGTAGTCCGCGGCGATGACGGTTACTACTACTTCACAGCTTCATATCCGGCTTACGGAAGTGTTGACAAGGGATATGACAGGATCATTCTCAGAAGAAGCAGTACAGTTGCAGGACTTGCGGAAGCTGAGGAAAAAACTATCTGGAAAGCACATTCTTCTGGAATACTTTCAAAACACATATGGGCTCCGGAAATGCATAAGATCGGCGGAGCATGGTACATGTTCTTCGCAGCAGGTGCAAGCGATAATATCTGGGCTATTCGTCCGTATGTACTGAAGTGCGACGGTAATCCGTGGACCGGCAGCTGGACGGAATGCGGCCAGATGAAGGCTTCAAACGGTGATACTGACTCATTTGCAGGATTCTCACTTGATATGACATACTTTGAAAACGGCGGAAAGCATTACGTTATCTGGGCCGAGATAAAGGGTACTTCTTCCCTCTTCATGGCTGAAATAGATCCGAAGGATCCGACAAAACTCACATCAAAGCCGATAATGCTTACCAAACCGGAATTTAACTGGGAAATGGTGAATGAAAAAGTAAACGAAGGTCCGGCAGTTCTTAAGACTGACTCAAAGATCTACGTCTTCTTCTCAGCATCCGGCACCGGTTCTGAGTACTGTGTCGGTCGTATGGAAGCTGATATTAATTCAAACCTTATGAATATTTCAAGCTGGAAAAAGCTTTCAACGCCTGTATTCTCAACGGGTGATCTGAACGGTCCATCCGGTCCTGGTCACAACAGCTTTGTTACAGACGAAAACGGCGATCTGCTCATTATATACCATGCACGTCCGGCAGAGCACGCTAACAAAAAGTGCGACACCTACAACAGCAATCCGCTCTACGATCCGTGTCGCCACGCAAGGATAAAACGCGTTCACTTTGACGCAAACGGCGTTCATGTTATCAATATGAGCAGTCAGGCACTGCTTCCTTCAAAAAACAGAACAGTAAGTGCAGTAATTACTGTAAAATAGAAATCTTAAATCAGCGTTTCCCTAAAAGAACATCCGGTTTCTGATTGATAACCGGATGTTTTTCTGTTATGCTGTTACATATGTCACTCATATCAGTTACATTCATACTACTCAAAATTACATATGGCATCTGTATTTTTCCTGAAAAATGAATTATAATAAATACAGAAAAAGTGAACAGACCGAAAATATGAATGTCGTATTTTCGGAAATAATAAAAGTAATGACCTGAAAGGTGCTGATATTTATGAAAACAAGAAAACTTTCTGAATACACGA
>JAGDDO010000103.1 GCA_017848205.1 Oscillospiraceae bacterium
CAAGAGAATTAAATCTCAAAGAATCTTCAAGGGTATTTATAGTGCATTGTTCAATTTTCAAGATACTTAATAGCTTGTCTTCCGAAGTGTCCTCTCGTCCGACAGCTTTTTAATTATATCACGCCGCAAAGCTCTTGTCAACACTTTTTTCAGAATTTTTCTTTAATTTTTCGGGTTTGTTAATGTTCCACAGTTTATTTGTTACTCATGGATTTTTTATATTAACAAATCCGGTCATTAATCATTTCATTTATTATTACTTTCATAAGGAAATACTGATTATCCTGAAATACGAGGGTAAAGCACCGCCATCTTCCCGCCCGGAAATACGGCGGAACCATATTTCTGATTTAATCAGTGTTTTCTCAGGAAAACTTTAAATTCAGTGCCCTTCCCTTCTGACGAGGAAACTGTTATGTAACCGCCTTCGCTTTCGATTATCTGACGGCTGAGATAGAGGCCTATGCCTACGCCGTTCTGTTCCCTTACTGCTTTGCCGCGGTAGAATCTTCCGAATATCAGATGCTGCTCATCTTCAGGGATTCCGGGACCGTTATCTGCTACAGTTATACAGACAAACATCTCGTACGGCTCGGCGCTGATTTTTACCGTACTGTTTTCCGGGCAGTATTTTACCGCATTGTCTGTGATATTGAAAAGTGCTTCAGCAGTCCATTTTACATCAAAGCAGGCTGCTGTATTTTCAGAAGAATATTCGATTTTTATATTTTTCGCTTTTGCCGACGGAGCGACCTGTCCGATCACCCGTCTTACAAGGTCATCGGTATTGTTATCAGAAGCAGAAATCTGGAATGTTCCCGATTCAAGGCGGGATGTTTTCACAAGAGATTTTATCAGAAATTCAAGTTTTTCTGACTGTGAACGTATCTCGTTTACACACATGCGGCTCTGCTCGTCGAGAGGCTGCTCTTCAAGGATCTGGGTGTAGAGAAGGATGTTTGAAAGCGGTGTCTTGGTCTGATGGGAAATATCGGACACGAGTTCCTTCAGCTTTTTCCGCTCATCTTCTGTTTTCTGCGCTGAAAGCTTTGACGACGTCAGATAGCGCAGCCATTTTGATTCAAGTTTTGAAAGCCTGGTCTCGCTGTAATCGGATTCCTTAAAAGTTCCGTTTATTCCGTCTTCAAGCATTTTATCAAGACGGTCAAGAGTTCTTTTTATGCCGAACATCAGCTCACCCTCCAGACATATCCGATGCCGTAAACTGTACGTATACTTTCTGTGGCATCGAGTTTTTTCCTCAGACGGTTTACAGTGACTGAAAGAGCATTTTCATCAACATACTCCTCATCTCCCGTCCATACCGCATCGATAAGTTTTTCGCGGGTAAGTGTCTGATTTTTGTTTTTAACAAGGATCCTTAAAAGTTTCTGCTCGGTTTTGCTTAGTTCCACGGATTCTCCTTTAACCGAAAACTCCATTTTTTCGAAATCGAAAAAGTATGTTCCGTCGTCGTAACCGGACGCGGCTGACTGTGATGATCTCTTTAAGATCCTGTCTATTCTCGCTCTTAAAACCATCAGGCTGAACGGTTTGGTTATATAATCGTCCGCTCCGAGTTCAAGTCCGGTCACCTCATCGGTCTCAAGGTCATTTGCTGTAAGTATTATCACCGGTGTGTCAGAAGTACGCCTGAATTTTTCAAGAAAATCAAATCCGTTTCCGTCAGGGAGATTCACATCAAGTATTATAAGGTCGGCGGAGTCAGGATCCTTGACTTCGCCAAGGCTGTAAAACTGCTTAAAGGAATATCCGGTGTTTTTAAGCGCCAGTGCTATTCCGTTATTCAGGGCATTGTCATCTTCTACTATAAAAATTGTCTTTGTCATTATGTTCTCCGAAATGTGTTTAAAATCATCTTTTCTAATGATATCATGTTATCGTATCAAAAGCAAGGAAAACACTGATCAAATCGGAAATCCGGCTTCGCCGGGTTTCCGGAGGGGGAAGATTTGCGGGGCTTCGCCCCACTCCCCATGATTATTCATAAATCACCATGTATCAAAAAAGCAGTCTCTGCCTGCGTTGTTTAACAAATCAGAGACTGCAGATTCTTATTAGTTTTCTCTCAGTCTTTCGACTACACTTTCTTTACAAAGTATGCGGTATGCCGCCGTTGGGATGAATGCTGCGAGGATCAGAAGTAATGGAACACATACAAGTACCGGTGTCAGAGTGAAATATTTCAGAAATGATTCTTCCGTCGTGATAATAAAGTTAAATACTGCGTAGCATAAAGGAGTTCCGAGTATCACGGATGTCAGTGCTGTAAGAACTGCGTAACTTACGCCTTCCCACATGAGCATGGAACTTAACTGTTTTCCTGTCATGCCCACCGCATTCATAACTGCCAGTTCACGTTTACGGGAAACGATTCCGGTAACTACGGAATTAACAAAGTTTAAGATACCGATCAGGCCCAGAATAGTGCAAAGGGATCCGCCGACTATCTTTATCATTCTTGTAAAATCTTCATATTCTGCCCTGAGGCTCTCAATGCTTTTCAGATATATGCCCGGTTCGGGTGCAATGATGTCACTTAATTTTTCTGATACTTCATCATACTTTCCTTCTCCGGCATTTATCATGACTGATAATGCTTTTCTGTTTTCAGTTAAACCAAAGTATTCAGTTTCCGGTATTATTACCGTCGAATCAAAATAAAAAGACGACTGTTTATCAAGTGTTTCGGGAAGGCTGCCGACAGCCATGACCTCATATTCCCTCTTTTCCGTTTTTCCTGTATTCTGATCTTTTGCCGTAAAGGTAACCGTATCACCCGGTCTGTAAAGCACATCCTCGTCTGTTTCCATTCCGCGAAGCTCCATATATCCGGTTGTAACTATCGCATATCTGCCTGTTTTCCATTTCTGTTCGTCAAATTCTCCGTCTGATAATACAAGTTCTTTTCCAAGACCATCCGTGATACCGTAAAGCGTTCCGAACGCGCCGTAATTTTCGATGGTATCGAATACACCTGACTGATCTGATGCAGCGTATTTTTCCTTAAGGGCGTCCATCTTTTTTTCAGCTTCACCTGAAAGTTCAAGAAAGATCTCACTGCCATACACGGTTTCCATTTCACTGATACCTTCCGTATTTCTGAGCGATTCGAGAATTTCCGGATTTATTTTCTGTAACTCATCTGAAAAAGATTCGGCAGAGTTATGCATTACCTTTCTGACAACATTAAAATCACCGGTTATCTCTCCGCGGATCTGATCTTCAAAACTGAAAGTATTTAATAAGACAGAAACTGAATTCAGAATAATAAGGCTGAGTGAAAGTGACAGCACAACTACCATACCTTTTTTTCTGTTTCGTGCCAGATTGCTCAGAGCCAGTGAAAGAGGCGTTGTTTTTTTCGTTTTCTTCTGTTCTTTTTTTATGTTTATACTCGTTTCGTTGTATCGCAGCGCCTCAATCGGGGAAACATTTCCGGCTGCTCTGCACGGTCCGGAACAGCTTATCAGCACGGTCGCAAAGGTAAATACAGCCGCTGTAACACAGACCGGCAGAAGAATATCTGAACTTACAGTATAATTATCTGCGGAACCAATGTTAAGAGTTACAGTGATGAACTTCATAAGAGCTCTTCCGAGAAACACACCGCCGCCAAGTCCGAAAGGAATGCCGATAAGTGAATAGATCAGTGCTTCGGTTCTGACCATATGTCTTATCTGTTTTGATGTGGTGCCTATAGTTTTAAGAAGACCGTAACTGCGAATGTTTACAGATATATTTATGCGGAAGATATTGTAGATTATAAGATATCCCGCTGCAAATATCAGAAGTGTGAACATAAGATATCCGGTAACGGAATCAGAATCAGCATTACTGGTCTGATAAGCCGGATTCACACCGAAATAAGGTGCGTTTTCCTTGTTTCCGTACAGCCTTTCAGCCAGTTTTTCTGTCTTTCCTGTAATGTCAAGGCTGCTTCGGAAATCAAAACTTACCTGCATATAGCCTGCGTATTTCACACCGGAATCTTTTCCTTTGCCGAGCTGATCGTAAAAAGAAGTCTGAGGCTTCGGAACATTCTTATTTACAAATTCACGTGATACCCAGGCCTGCTGTGCCGGTGCCACAGGATCACCATTCCAGAATCCGCAGAGAGTAAATTCATGTTCACTTATCTCACCGTCGATATTAAGAACAACAGGTACCTTTACTCCTGTTTCATAAGGAAGACCAAGTCTGTCAAGCATAAGTGTACTGACCGCTATCTCGTCCTCAGATTCCGGAAGTCTGCCGGTTTCAGGAAAGCAGAATGAATCCTTCGCCTCATCATCACTTCCGGCATGATTGAGTTCAACATTAAGGTCCTTGAGTTCATCGTTTATCACGGTGCCGACTATTATGCGGTAAGTAACACCGGTAACCGAACGGTCGGAAAGGATTTTTTCGTAATCTTCCTCCATGCAGAATTTAAAACCTGCCATACTCTTTGCACCGACAGCTCTCATGCTTTCGTTCTGAAAACCGTTTATCAGCGCACCGCCGATTGAAGCCAGAGCAGCAAACATCACGCATGTCAGTATGATTGAAAAGATGACTATGCAGTTCATCTTTCCTGATTTTCTGAATTCACGGAAAGCAAGACGGCGGATAACGCCTTTGTTATTTACCTTAGTCATTTTCCGCACCACCCTTAACGATATGACCGTCCTCAATGCGAATTATTCTGTCAGCCATCTGGGCTATTGCTTCGTTGTGGGTTATCATGACGATGGTCTGGGAAAATTACTGACCCGTCACCTTCAGGAGACCAAGTACATCCTGAGATGTTTTGCTGTCAAGATTTCCGGTCGGTTCATCTGCAAGCACGATGGCCGGTTTGGATGCAAGTGCTCTTGCGATAGCCACCCTCTGCTGCTGCCCGCCTGAAAGCTGGTTCGGAAGACGATTTTTCATATTCTCAAGTCCCAGCGTATTTATTACTTCACCGACGAATTTATCATCCACGTCACTGCCGTCAAGCTGTATCGGAAAAACTATGTTTTCATATACGTTCAGAGTCGGAACCAGATTGAAGGACTGAAATACAAATCCTATTTTTCTTCTGCGGAAAATGGTCAGCTCCTCATCCTTGAGAGAAAAGATATCCTTGTTTTCAACATAAACCTTTCCGGATGTTGGTCTGTCGAGTCCGCCCATCATATGAAGCAGAGTGGATTTTCCGCTTCCTGATGTTCCGACAATTGCCGCAAAGCTTCCTTCTTCTATGCTTAACTCAGCATTTTCAAGAGCCGTAACCTTATTCTGTCCTTTTCCGTACACTTTCGTAAGTGCCTCTGTCTTTAAAACGTCCATTGATTTCACCTCATAAAACTTCTGGGATCAGTGATCCTGATTTTTATCACTGGTATTATTCTATCAAATGATCCTTTCATGAGTCTTTCTGAAATCTAACAGTTCTGAAAGAATTCATTATTCAGATCATAAAGAAACACTAAGGAAACACTGATTAAACCGGAAATCCGGCTTCGCCGGATTTCCGGAGGTGGGATTTGCGGGGCTTCGCCCCGGACCCCGCGTTGATTTATGAATAAATCAGCTTTTTCTTAATCAAATCCGAAATATTACGGAGCTCCGTACCGTGCCACCCTCATGAATAATTTCAACAGCAATATACATCTTGCAATTATGTTTTCTTTATGGTAATATATTCGTATAATTTTTTCTGAAAGGAGTTATGTTATGAAAAAAGCTTTATCGTTACTGACTGCTGTCGCTCTTACGGCTTCTTTTACTTATGTTTCCGCTGAAACTGCAGAAACGGGATCTTCGTCTGAACCTAAGGCCGCTTTTACTCTGAGAGCTGACACAAATCTTGACGGAAAAGTAACTGAAACAGATTTTCTGCGCTATAAATTTTATCTGCTCGGCGATAACACGATGCTCGAAAACAATCCTAAAAACGATCTTAATTATGACGAAAAGATCAGTATTACCGACATGATCAGACTCAGACGCGTTCTTGACGGAGATGATGTTTTATGGAATCCGGACAATCTTCCCGTAATGGACGGTTCCACTTCCGCAATACCTCTGGAGGCAGGATTTAAGTCACGTGTTCTCGCTATACCGTATGATGAGGCATACGATATGGTTGAGCACCACAAAACCCATGAATCCTTTGATATGCTTCTTTCCGGTGAAAATGACATGATTTTTACTGTTCCTATTTCAGAATCGCAGCAGAGAGAAGCTGACGAAAAAGGGATACATCTGAACATGGTCCCTGTCGCAAAAGAAGGCTTTGTATTTATAGTAAACAAAAACAATCCGGTAAATTCCCTGACTCAGGATCAGATAAAGGATATCTACTCGGGAGTGATAACCAACTGGAAAGAAGTCGGCGGAAATGACGAACCGATAATCGCCTATCAGAGAAACTCAGATTCAGGAAGTCAGAATCTTATAACTGAATTTATGGGCGACCGCAAACTGATGCCGAGGGAAAACATGACAACAGTGCTTTCAACGATGAACAGTCTCATAAAAGCAGTACTGGATTACGATAATTCAGAACAGTCTATCGGATATTCCGTGTATTCATACGCTGCACAGATGTATGAAAACAACTCCGGCATCAAATTTATCGCCGTTGACGGTATAGAACCTTCAAAAGTCACGATTGCAGACGGAACTTATCCGCTTATAAGCTCAACTTATGCTATGTATACTGACAATGCCCCGAAACGTGTTCTTGATTTCGTAAAATGGGCGACTTCAGAAGAAGGACAGACATGTGCACTTGAAAACGGATACCTTCCGGTAAAAGATACCGAACTTCCTGAAATGCTGAAACCATATACAAAATGCGGGACCGGAAAACCTAAACCTGAAAACTACAAGCCTGAATATATGAGAACTCAACTGAGCGGCTCCCTTCCAGGCGAATTTGAAACAGAAATCAGTTTTCTGAAAGATAAACTGCTTCAGGGAACCATAAACAGTGACCTGAAAAATCTTTTTTCACAGATCAAAAGCGATGCACCTTCGCACTACAAAACATATATATCATCTATAAACTATACAATTATCAACGGATATATGTCCCTTATCGTTGAATCAAAGTACTGCTATAACGATAAAGCAAAAGGTACTCCGGAAGACCACATTCTACCCCATTACATCTATACCCCTGCTAAATACAGCACACTGAATTATGATCTGAAAGAAGGAAAAAGAATAAATAGATTTTCTGATCTTTTTTACGATGATACAGTTTTCGTACCTGTACTGAATGATGCTCTGTACGAATATACTCAGGGCTGGCATTTATATAAAAAAACTGATTTCACCGGTCTTACAGAAAATTTCAAAGACTTTACAATTACATCCGTTATTCTGCCTGAGAAAAATCCTTATTACGGACAAAGTATCGAGCTTGATTTTGACAGTTTATACCATAACTATTCATATTATCTGAGTGACTATATGGTTACCGGTGAATTCTATGACATGAAGGATATTATCGATTTTAAGGATCTGGACTGCGATCCGGACAGCATATATGAGTGCTACCGTGATGAATGGAACGTTATTCAGGTAAAGGACGAAAACAATGAGCGCTATACAAAAGCAGAGGGCTCTGCTTTTCATACCAGCGATGAAATAAAAGAGTTCCGTAAAGCTTATGAAAAAATAATTGCTGACAAAAATAACAAAGCAAGTATATTCAACAAAGAACGCAGAAGCTATAATGATGTGACTCTGAACGTTCTTTTACGCAGAATAGATCCATACGCCTACAGTTACGCAGAGATGTTCAACAATAAAGGTGACAGAGTATGGTTTTCAGATATATTCGGCAAAGAATTCGAATATTTAGACGAAAACATCTACGATATCTACAATATTTCACTTGAAGATAACACAGTTACAGTAACCACCAAAGATGATTATGGATCTTTAACTCTGGATATTGATCCTGATCATATTAACATGGATTACATCAACCTTCCGTTCAGACCAGAAATGGAAAAAACAAAAAATTAACGAAGAATTAAGGCGGCACCGCCGCCTTTTCCTCTTGGAAAACGCTGATTTATTCATAAATCAGCGTGGGGCTTCGGGGCGAAGCTCCGCAAATCCCACCTCCGGAAATCCGGCGAAGCCGGATTTCCGATTAAATCAGTGTTTCCTCTTGACAAACTAATTTATTTATGTTAAGATAACAGTGTTACGTAACAGTGTTATCCTGCGAGGTGGAATTATGGAACATGATAACGAAAGCAGAGAAAAGCTGATTGCTTCGGCTAAGAAAGAGTTTCTGGAGAAGGGATTTGAAAAGGCTTCACTGCGGTCGATAAGTTCGGCGGCGGGACTTACTACCGGAGCTGTGTACTTCTTTTTCAGGGATAAAAACGGACTGTTCGGTGCAGTGGTCGATGAACCGGTCAAGAAGATCATGAGTGTGATAAACGAGCATTTTGCTGCTGATATGGAAGTCTCTCCGGAGGATTTCACTCACAGCTCCGGCGATCACGATGATTTTGCGGATGCACTTATTTCCGCACTTTATTCGGACAGAGACGCCGTACTTATTCTTCTTGAAAAGGCATCCGGATCGGTGTACGAGAACATCGTTGATAAATTCATCGGAATGATGGAACAGTACAACGCAAAACTTGCGGAGAATTATCTGGTGATGTTTCCGGACAAGCGGGTGGATGAATACATGCTTCACTGGCTTTCCCATGTACAGATAAATGCTTTCGTGCATCTTGTGACACATGAGAAAAACGAGGAAAAAGCTGCGCATGAGATAAAATCAGTTCTTGATATGCTCATCGAAAGCTGGATAGCACATATACTTACAGAAAAAGAATAAAAAGCTGACTGTGATCAGAAATGCAAAGTAAAAAGCCGCTCCCCTGCTCCGTGATACGGAACAGGAGGCCGGAAGCAGCGTTTGCTGAAAAAATAAGTGAATGTCGCACATCAGGACATTCACTATATTTTGAACATGCAGTTAGCTGCAACTTACCAAGGAGGAGACAACATGTATCTTGAAGTAAAGGACGTAAAGAAAAGCTACGGCAAAGACGGAAGTTTTATACAGGTACTTGGCGGTATAAGCACCAGTCTTGAACGCGGACAGATGTGTGTAATACAGGGCACAAGCGGTTCCGGAAAATCCACGCTTTTAAACTGTATCGGCGGACTGGACACCATGGATTCCGGATCGATAAAGGTTGACGGAACGGAGATCTTCGGTATGAAACCGAATCAGCTTTCGGACTACAGGCGCGATAATCTGGGTTTTATTTTTCAGTTCTACAACCTGGTGCCGAATCTGACCGTCAGAGAGAACATACAGATATGCGAATATATCGCCGATGATCCGCTGGATATCGATGAACTTCTTGAAACTCTCGGACTTACCGAACACCAGAACAAGTTCCCGGCTCAGCTTTCAGGCGGTCAGCAGCAGAGATGCGCCATCGCCAGAGCACTTGTGAAAAATCCGAAGCTACTTCTTTGTGACGAGCCGACAGGTGCCCTCGATTCAAAAACGAGCCGCGACATTCTTGTTCTTCTTGAAAAGATAAACGTGAAATACGGAACAACGATGCTGATAGTTACCCACAACAAGTCTATCAAAAACATGGTACACAAGGTAATTATCATAAA
>JAGDDO010000104.1 GCA_017848205.1 Oscillospiraceae bacterium
TCGGCGAATTTTATTCCGCTGAGAGCAGCAAACTCTTCAAGAGTACATTCTCTGGTGAACATATGGCCATCTTCTTCAATTCCGAAATATTTAATTTTCGCATCTTTTCGTCCGTACATTACAAGATCGCTGCTGCATCCGGAAAAAGCTGTACTGCTGATCATCTCAGGATTTCCCTGCATTATTATCTCGGTAAGTCCTGTGCATCCGCTGAACGCCTCGTCCTCTATCACGTTTACGCTTTCAGGGATTTTTACAGATGTAAGCGACTTGCAGTTTTTAAACGCATAGGAAGCAATATCTCTGTAATTCTCCGGAATGGTCACTGATTTCAGCGAAGTACAGTTTTCAAAAAGCGATATATTCACAAACTGAAGGCTTTCAGGAAGTTCGACAGAAGTCAGTCCTGTACATCCGTAAAACCCGGCATTGTTGATGTACTCGACATTTTCCGGAATTTTTATCTCTTTAAGGCCGGTACACTTTGCAAACGCGCTGACATTTATCTCCTTTACGCCGGACGGTATTGTTATTTCGGTCAGTCCGGAACAGCCATAAAATACTGCTGAGTCTATCTTCTCAAGATTCTGAGGTAGAGTAACCGATACCAGTCCGTCACAGTATGCAAATGCATCGTCACAGATGCCCTTAACGCTGTCCGGTATCACTAATGATGTGTTTTCAGGCATTGTACCTTTATATCTGTATATACATTTACCTGCATATACGATGCCATCCGGATGTTCGTTATACCACTTGGTCCCCTTGAAAGCATCCCTGCCTATATCCGTAACAATGTCAGGAAAAGTTATCGATGCTAATTCAGTACATCCGCTGAACGCTTCCCAGCCTATTCTTTTTACACCTTCCGGTATCACCACTGAGGTCAGCGAGGTGCATTCCCTGAATGTTTCGTCATCTATCTCTTCAAGTCCTGACGGCAGCGTTACTGAAGTTAAATTTGAACAGCAGCGAAAAGCATACATTCTGATCGATGTTACACTATCTGGGATCACTACTGAAGTTACATCTTTATTATTCATAAAAATTGCACCGATGGCCGTTACCGGATGACCGTCTATCTCGGACGGTATTACAACGTCCTTATCTTTGCCGATATAGTTTGTCAGGGTGATTTTACCGGCTACACTTGTTTTATAATCGAACTGTCGTTCTTTCTTTGTTTCTGTAACTGTGGTCGTTTCTGTAACCGCAGCCGGTTCTGTTACTGCAGGCACATCAGTAACCTCAACGGTATCAGTGACTTTCGGTACTTCCGTAACTGCTTCCTTAACTGCTTCTGTAACTTCAGACGTTTCTGCGGCTTCGGCTGATACGTATGAGTTTTCATTTATTCTGTCTTCATACCCTGTGATTACTAAGGCTGAACATATAAACGCAAATGATAATATATATGACAGTGTTCTTTTCATGGTTTACCTCCACAATTCTCAGTAATTTTCATTATAATATTTTACGGTTTCTTCATCGTATTTATTGTAAGCAAGAATTTTGCCGTCGCCTGCACGTATTATTAAATAAGGTCCAGTGTAATCCGGAGTAACAGACTGCTTTTTTATTTTCACCTTTGTTCCATCCGGAAGAACTTCTCCTGTTTCCCGTTCGGAATAATTTCCGTCAGGCAGCATGATATCTATGTGCCAAGCATCAAGTTCTTCAAAGTATTTTGTACTGTACTTCGGATACAGGCGTTCAAAATAGACCACCTCTCCGTTTAAAATATCGTAATCTCTTTCCATGTTCTCGACAAATTCAAGTCCGTATTCATTTATATAGAAATTACGTACCTTATCTATCAGATCCTGTTCATCTGCAATAGTTCCGAGATACTGCTCCGGAAGATTCCTTGCATGATTCATCACGCGTTCCGCTTCACTGTCACTGCTGTCAAGGTAATGATAACCTATCGACTGTATTATCTTTTTTTCCGAGTCTTCCGTAACTATTACTTCCGGTTCAGTTTCCGCAGGCGCAGTTTCAGGCTGTCTGTTTTCTTCCGGTGTCTGATTGTTCTGTCTGTTCTCCGCTGTCGTCTCCGGTACCGTTATTTTCTGTGATGCACTCACTTCACTGATCACTGTTTCCACCACTGTTACCGGTGTAGTCTGTACCTCAGTTTCTGAAACAGTCTTACTTTCTGCAGATGTTACGCTTTCCTCAGTGACGGCAGTTGTTTCTTCAGTGACTGCCGGTCTTTCATTGTCGTCATTCACATCAGGTACTGGTTTTAAATTATAGATAAAAACAGGAACTGCGATAACTGCCGCAACAAGTGCTGCAACTGACACAGGTGTCATCCATTGAATTTTCTCTTTTCTTACCTCGGAAACCACAGAGGCGTTACCGTCTGTATTATTCACCTCATCGAGGAATCTGTCGGGTATATTTTCAAGGTCAAGCAGAAATTTTTCATTATTCTTCATACGGTATCACCCCTCACTGATATATGCCTTTTTCTTCAAGGAATTTTTTTAGCTGTTTTCTGCTTCTGTGAAGAGATGTCCTGACACTTGCTTCTGAAATGTTCTGTCTCTTTGCTATTTCACCGGTGGAGAGAAAATACCAGTATCTCAGAAGAAACACGACCCTTCTGCTCTCATCAAGGCTGTCAAGAAATTCTGCTATTTCAGCGGCGGTTTCCCTGCCTGCGGTCTCGTCTTCAACATCGCTGCTCATATCCACGCATTCAGCGATCTCAGACAGAGCCAGTTCAACGGTATCTCCTCCGCGTTTGAGTCTGTGCTTCTGCCTGTAGAAAAACAGTGCCGTATTTCTTGTTATCTTCGCTATATAGTTTGCAAGCATGACCGGTATCTGCGGCGGGATTGAATTCCACAGTTTAAGATAAGTATCGTTGATACATTCATCCGATTCACCGTGATCACGAAGGATATTGAAGGCTATGCTCCGGCAGAATGGTCTGTATTTTTTATCTGTTTCGTTTATTGCTTTCTCCGAACGGCTGAGATACAGATCTATTATAGCTTTATCTTCCATAGTAGCGCTCCTTTGCTGTTTTATTTGCCCTTCATAATCTATGATGCCGTCTGACATGTAAATGTTACAGCTTTTTTAAAAAAAATTATTTCTATACTATAATGATATGATCAGCTGCGCTGTCAACGCCAAAATCCGGGATCTTAGAGTTCAGCCTGTCATAATAATCACACGCTCACAAAACAATCAGGAAAACACTGAATAAGCCGGATTTCCGGACTTTCCAGTGCTTCCCTGATCGTTTTTGATTTTACAGTGAACGCAAAACCTTTCCTGCATTCACTGTATTTCATTGCATTATTTCAGTTTTTCCTATACAATATAATAGTATCACGTGAAACTGTCTGTTTCAATGCTGTAAAATATATTATCTTTCAGATAATCCATCATTTCATCCGTAGCTTCATAATAACCATCACAGTAATCTTCAACAGCCGTGTCAACTGCATCGTATATTACGGCATCATAAGAAGTGATCATATCCTTAACATATATTCCCGACGAAACCTTGTCAAAAACCTCAAACTGATCCTGTCCTCCGAGTGTCTCAGAGCCTTTATGTTTTCCGAGAGCTACAATGTCCTGCATTACCTTTTTATTTGACATAAACTCGTCATTTTCAAGAGCATAAGTTTCGATGGCATTTTTATTCGAAGTAAAGAAATCTATAAATTCCTTTACTTTACCACGGTTATCACATCTTCCAGCTACCGCAAGCCATGTGCCTCCCCAGTAGTAGTCAGAAGGACCAGCGACGCACTTCCACTTACCATTGGTTCCGTAATCTGAAAGAATCATGTCGATACCCCATGACGATAAAAAGAAGCCCATAACTTCATCTGTATCGGCCAGTCCGAACCAGGTATCTGTCCACTGATGATCGTGCGTTATATATTCATTGTCATAAAGCTTTTTGGCAAAGCCGGCATATTCAAGAATGAAATCATCCCCGGTAAATTCTTCGCCAAGCATCCACGGTAAGGTTCTTCCAGCTGAATAAGCATGCCATACTCCCTGAAGTGTTGCTGAAAGTGCCGGACCACCTGAAGCTTTCAGTTCTTCTGCCGTTTTTAAAAAGCTGTCCCAGTTTTTCACCTTTTCACCCATCTCAGAAGGTGATCTGACACCAAGATATTTTTTCGCAAGATCTTCCCTGTAGCAGAAAGTACCCGGACATGCCTGCCACGATACACCTTTAAGCTCTCCGGTCACTGTTGAGCGTCCTGTTTCAACAACATAGCTGTACAGATCAGAAAAATCGGATTCGTCATATCCAAGTTCCTTAAGAGGAAGCGTTACCGAATCATCGTCTGTAAACTGATATCCCCAGTCCGGCTCATAGAATATAATGTCAGCTTCATTTGACGGATCACCCAGATATTCTCTGTAGCATTCCTGTGCCTGACCTCCTCCGACGCAGAAATTTTTTATTTCGATCTGTTCCGGATCAGTTCCGGTCTCCCTGCAGAACAGGTCAACCATCGGTCTGCTTTCATCTTCATTCCAGCAGAGGATAGTAACCTTTTCACCTGTGTCTGGCAAAGTATCTTTTTTATTGTCGCCGTCAAGCAGACCCATTACGCCATATCCTGCGGCGAGTCCTGCAGCAAAGACAGCAGATATCATCAGTGCTTTTTTTCCTTTATTATTCATTACAGTTTTCCTCCGGTCAGTGGCCTTTTCCGTTCAATTGCATTTCACCGAATATTTTATCATATTTCACTTTTAAATGCAATCTCAGATTACACATAAATCAGCATTTGCTGAATAAAACTCTCTTTTACGCAGTATGTGAGATCTGCGCGGCTTCGCCCCGCTCCACAACTCTGATTTTTGAACAACTCAGAATTTACTTGCAAAAACATACGAAGGATACACAGAGGATACATCTGCCCTGTATCATATAAACATGAGGTGAGAACATGAATTACAGAATCCTGCTTGCTGAGGACGATCCTCAGATAACCGAGATCATTTCCGATTATTTTTCAGAAAAGACAGATGAGTGTACCGAGCTTGTGTGCGTTCCGGACGGAACTACAGCTCTGGAAAAATTAACAGAAGAAGAATTTCATCTGCTTATACTCGATGTGATGATGCCGGGCATCGACGGATTTTCACTCTGCCGTGAGATCCGCTCATCGAAAAACTCAGCCACACCTGCTGATGTACCGCTGCTCTTCCTGACTGCGCGCGCCAGAGAAGAGGATCTGCTCTACGGATATGCACTCGGCTGCGACGACTATATTATAAAGCCGTTTTCGCTGGCGGCACTCTACGCCAAATGCATAGCACTTCTCAAACGTGCCGGCGGAACAGTCCTTCAGAAAGCAGAGCTCGTCTGCGGGGATATCAGACTTGATCTCCGCACACTCGAAGTAAATTCCGGCGGAAATGATGTAGAACTCGCACCTAAGGAATTCGCCCTTCTCCGTTTCCTTATGGAACATAAAAACTGGGTGGTTTCCCGTGAAATGCTCCTTGACCGTATCTGGGGAACGGATTATTTCGGAGGCGACCGTGTGGTGGATAATCATATCAAAAAGCTCAGAAAGGCTCTCGGTAATCCGGGCAGGCAGATAAAAACCGTTATCTCCAAAGGATATAAACTCACCGAATAAAAACTCACTGCTTACCGGCATTCAGTTTTCTGCTCATTAACTGAAAATCTCTGCCGGCAGGTACAGAGATCATATGGAGGGATATTATATGAAAAGAAAGACAGACAAAAAACGAGGTTTACTATACTATTTCATGCGGACATTTCCAGTCGTTCTGACATTTGCATTCCTGACAGGCTTCACCTTTTACTATGGTTTGGTGAAATATGGACTCAGAGGTACGGAAATATTCTCCTGCCAGCAAATGGATTACACTATTGATACTCTTAAAAATGCAGGGGACTCTGAGATAACCGAAAACAGTATGAAAATGCTTCTCACAAAGCCAATGGGAATTCAGGATTATCCATACGACGATTACTGTACTGTAGTATATGATTCAGAGAACGATAAGTTTTACGACAGCAGCAGTGTTATATACTGTACTGCTGAAGCAAGCAAAGACGAATATTTAAAGCCGATAGAAAATCTCTCAGACGATTATTTCAGTAAAAACTGTATCAGCGGAACTAAAAAGCAGAATTTCAAAGCAGCGGCTCTCTGCAGTGATCCTGACCTGATGGAGCAGATCTGGTCATGCGAGAGGAAGCACCAAACCAACTACCAGTATTCACTAATCGAAGCAGATGATGTGTATATAAAAGATGAAAGTGCTGTAATAAAAAATTGCACTCTTTCAATATACAATAAAAACAACAGACTCATCGCCAGCTACGATATCGTTTCTGACGCCGTGATACCTGAGGGATATGTTCATTTTCAGAGCGAAAAATCTGATAAGCATTACGATGACGCACTTACCGTAAACCGCATTGCTGCCGACAGCAACGGAACGCACAAAGGTTCATACTGTGACAGTCTCATACCGGAATTAAAAAAGAGTTTTCTGAATGGTGATATCCATATGTTTTACTGTAAAAAAGGCAATCCTTTTTCATGGTCACTTGGCTATAACGGCTTAGTTAACGCAGGCCCCCGCTGGAAGATCTACACCGTTTCGTATTTCAATACGGTAAACCTGTTCTTTGATGAGATCCTCACCGACGTAAGTCTGCTGCTTGCAGCCGCGATCGCATTCTCATATCTCATAGGACGTTTACGATATATGCGTTACAGAAAAGAATATGAAATGAACGAATACAGAAACGGTCTCACCGCAGCTCTGGCTCACGATCTGAAAACACCGCTGGCCGCTATTTCAGGATATGCTGAAAATCTCATTGCAAATGTTCATACAGAAA
>JAGDDO010000105.1 GCA_017848205.1 Oscillospiraceae bacterium
CCAGCTTTCATCGATGTCGTATGTATATTTTATATCGGAACCTTCCACGCTCACCATTTCATCAAATCCTGTTCCGTTATCAAGTGCAGCTTTAAGAAGATCTGAAGCCGCAGCGTTTGATTCACCGCCGGAACATGAGCATAAAAGCATTCCTGCTGTAATGCAGGCAAGTACAGCTGATGCAATTTTTTTCATATCTTTTCCCCCTTATTCAACTGTATGACTTAGTATATAGTCTGTAAACTTCCTGTAGAGATCTACCGGCATATGGATACCGTCAGTCGAGCCTTCCAGATAACCGCTCGAGCCGCATATCTCGGAAAATGTATCGACAAAATACCATTCATTTCTCGCCGCCATATCCTGAAGCCCGGAATTGTATTCACGGATCTTGTCCATGCTTATATTCTTCTTCGCATCAGTCGTGGTCGAACGTTCGTACGACACCGGCGGAATTGAAAGAATATAGATATTCGCTCCCGGTATCTGTGAGGCTATGTCTGCGGCATATTCCTCATATGAGGCGATCATGTCAGATGGTTTGAGCCACGCAATACCGTTGGTGCCCATCATTATATACACATTTTCAGGTGAGACTGCCGCTATGCTTGACGGACTTATGCTCTGCCGGATATTGCTTATGGACAGGCCGTCCTTCGCAAAGATCCTGCTTTTGTCAACAAATCCGTATGCCCCCAGACCATTTGTATGCGAATCCCCTACAAACGCACAGGTATCATAATAATCGCTGCCTTTTACCTGACCTGACTCAGGGACAGGTGCTCCGTAGTTATAATCGCCGGAATGAGATCCGCCTGACTGTTTTTCCGCTTCTGTCTGCGGAACTGTTTCCGCTTCCGTTTCAGGCTCTGTCTCAGTGACTTCTTCTTCAGTTTCCTCAGGGACCTCTGTCTCTTCGGGTTCGGTCTCTTCCGTTTCAGAGACTTCAGTCACCGTCGTAACCGGTTCAGTCGCCGAAGTGAACACAGCCGTACCGGATTCAGAGACTGCCGTAAACGACACACTCATTTCAGTGATCATACTGGTTTCCGGTAATGCAGCTTCCCTTAAGACTGTTTCAGAAGGTATATCTTCCACAGTTTCGTCAGTTCTGCTGCTGACTGCTGTGGAGATACAGCTTCCCGCAAAAATAACCAATAAAGCCGCAGCAGTAATTCTTATAATATTATTACTGTCCGTGATCTTTACCGCCTTTCGGTTTTATTTCGCCGTGTGTGTAAGAATGTAATTTACAAACTTCTTATAAACATCAAGTGTGAAATGCATACCGTCCCTTGTAACATCATCAGGAAGCTTTCCTGATGCATCCTTGAGTTCTGAGTTTACGTCAATGTAATATACGTTTTTCTGATTTGCAAGTTCAAGAAGTCTTGCATTGAACTGGTCGATCTCTGAATTGAGGACCTTACCGTTTTCAACAGTATCGATATTTTCCTTCATCGTGCCTACAGGTGTGAGTGAAATGATGTAGATCTTTGAATCAGGAAGCTTTGTCTTGATATCGTCAACGAATGTGCCGTACGCCTCGATCATTGAATCGTTGTTGTACCATGCAACACCGTTGCTTCCGAGGAGTATGTAGATGTTTTCAGGTCTTACTTCCTCGATGGCTGTCATTACCTTTACCGGCTCGTCAAATCTTGTGTTCTTGACAGCTGTTTCGTTTATTTTGTCGATACGGAGTCCGACATCGGCAAATACGTTGTCTGAAGGAACAAGCTTGTAAACTGAAAGACCTGTTGTGATGGAGTCGCCGATAAACATACAGCTGTTAAGGTATGATTCCGGCTGAGCCTCTGACTCAGGTACAGGATTTGCTCCTTCGGAAGTATTTTCTTCAATGTCGCTCATCTCAACGACCATGTTTCCTTCAGCATCAGTTACTGATGCACCTTCAGAATCGGTCACTATTACCGGTTCCTGCTTCGGAGCGCCGCCGTTGTATGTCGGTGACGGCTTGGATGATATATCGAAATTATTTGCATAAATTAAAAAGCTTACTATTATACTTACCACATAAAACATTAAGATCAGTGATAATTTAAATGGATTGGACCTTTTTTTTCTTCTTGTTACAACGGTCCTTACTGGTCTGCTTTCAGGCATCGTCTGACTTCCTTCCCTTTAAAAATCATGCTAATATCAATTATACTATACCTCACGTGTTTTTTCAATATCCGCAAATGAATTTGAAAAAAAAATATAAGATACATAGGTATTTTTGGAGATCCGGCGTCGCCGGATCTCCGGTCGGGGTGGGGTTGCGGGGCGAAGCCCCGCTTTCTGCGCTGATTTATAAATAAATCAGCGCGGACAAAAAGGGGAGATCCTTTTATATGAATAAAGCTGTGCATATTAAAAGGCGAAGTCCGTTTAACTGAACTTCGCCTGTACTGTCACAGTATTCCGTCTATATCCGCCCTTGCGGTAATAAGGGCGATGGCACACTCTATTCTCTTTTTTATGAGCTGGCATGTAAGCTTGTGAGGCTTGTCGATCTCGCCGGTGAGAAGATGAGCACTGGCTCTGCATCCGCCGCCGCAGTAGAATTTTGCCCAGCAGTCACGGCAGGCACTTATGGTCGTAACACCTGTCGAAGCAAATTTTTTCTGGAGTTCCGTGTCGAAAGTTCCGTCAATCACATTTCCCATACGGAACGACCCTCCGCTAATGAACTGATGACACGGGTAAATGTCACCGGACGGTGTGACCGCAACATACTCGTATCCGCAGCCGCAGCCTTTTTCACGGCTTCTTTCACAGCCGGAATGTCTTATGTCAACGCTGAACGGGAAAAAGTCGATGTGTTTACCCTTCTTTTCCGATTTTATCATTCTTTCAGTAAGATGGTCGTATTCCCTGAAGATCATCGGTATGTCAAGACCGGCAAGTGAATATTCAGCTGATCCCGGAGCCACCGGCTCGATGGACACGCTGGTGAAACCTTCATCTGCCAGGCTGAAAACATCTTCCGAAAAGTCAGTATTGAATTTCGTGAAAGTTCCTCTTATACAGTAGTTCTTTCCGCCTCGTCCGTCCACAAGTCTGTGGAATTTAGGCATTATGTCATCGTAAATGCCAGATCCGTCAGGTCTGCAGCGGACTTTGTCGTTTATGTTCTTTCGTCCGTCGGCTGACAGAACAACGCTGTCTATTTCACGGTTTATATATTCAGTCATTTCTTCAGTTAAGAAAGTACCGTTTGTTGTAATGCTGAAGTGAAACTTCTTTCCGGTTTCAGCTTCCTTTTTATGCGCATAGTCAACTGTATCTTTGAGCACGGTGAAATTCATAAGCGGCTCGCCGCCGAAGAAATACAGTTCAAGGTCATTCACATCGCCTGAATGCTCAATAAGGAAATCAATGGCCTTAAACGCTGTCTCTGACTTCATAAGTCCTCTTTCACCGCCGAAAAGTCCGTTTCCTGCAAAGCAGTATCTGCACCTGAGATTGCAGTCGTGCGAAATGTTCAGGCAGACAGCCCTGACAGCCGGCTCTTCCGGTGCACAGCATGTACAGGGAGGCTCTTCCGTGGTAAAAAGTTCACGGGCATTGTAAAGCTCCACCACTTCATCGTAACAGCTCCATATATCTTCTTTTTTATGGAATTTCTGTAACTTTTCAAGTACATCTTCCGGACATACCGGATCAAACGGAGGTTCGATATTCTCAAGCATGTCGTATGTGAGATCGTCTATTACATGTATGCTGCCGCTGTTTACGTCGATTACTATGTTGTATCCTGCTGCTTTGAATTTGTGGATCATAAGCTTTTCTACCCTCCAGTCATCTTATAGTGTTCCCCTTAATAATCCTCGGATAAATCATAAAAGGGACAACATGTAATTATATTGTCCCTTTGCTTTCTGAAGTTATATTATTTTTTCACTTTACTTTTCTGTACTGTTACGGTGACTGACATTCTGCATGCAGGCATACAGACGCACTTGCATTTTCCGCAGTCTGATTTTACAGAACTGCTGTCCGGAGCAGCCTTGCTGAGAGTTCTTATATGTTTCATACTGCAGCACCTCCACCGATCAATACTTAATAATTATAACCCCGGGAGATAAAAACCGTTCCGGAGAACCGGCTCATATTTCCTGTGATATGTAAATAATATTTTTTATATAAACAGTATTATATCATACCGTCTATTTATTTTCAATAGTATTTATAAAAAAAATTGCAGCTGTTTCTTATCGAAATAACTGCAATTTTCATAATAATTGTATTAATTGACCCTGCAGATTATCCGGACCGGAAACTGTCCTTCACTCTGCAGCTTTCATAAAGATCTGTCTGGCAGCCTTATGATTCCTTTTTAGACTTTTCTGTCTTGTCAGGTCCGGCGTTTTTCTTTTCTTCAACAGCCGCTGCCTGCATTCTTTCCCTGGCAGTTACGTTTTCCTTGACAGCTGATTTCTGGATACGAAGCTTGCTTCTGTCACCGCCTGTTTCAATAACGAGCGTATCATCTGTCTGACGTACTACAAGACCAATTATTCCGCCAATAGTAATGATCTCATCGCCGATGGATATGCTTTCACGCATTTCCTTTTCTTCCTTCTCGCGCTTTTTCTGCGGTCTTACGATAAGAAAATAGAAAACTGCAAAAAGCGGAACGAATGTTATGAGCATTGAGAGCATTGCTGATGTTGTTGAACCTCCTGAAGCAGCAGCTTCAGCAAGCATAACTGGTGTAAAATTCATTATTTACTGGCCTCCAATGAAATTATGCCCGCACAAAGCAGGTTACCGCTTTGTGCCCGGCGGAAAATTACCGGCGGCAGATATCATATCGCCGGTTTTGTTTTTACTTTGAAGAGATGTACCTGTCGATCGAAGCCGCAGCTGTCTTGCCGGCACCCATTGCAAGGATTACTGTAGCAGCGCCTGTTACAGCGTCACCGCCGGCGTAGATACCGTCTCTTGTTGTCATCATGTCTTCATTAACAACGAGACAGCCTCTTTTGTTAGCTTCAATACCCTTTGTTGTTCTTCTGATAAGCGGGTTAGGTGAAGTACCGATAGACATGATAACTGTGTCTACTTCGAGGTCAAATTCTGAACCAGGAACTTCCTTAGGTCTTCTTCTGCCGCTTTCATCAGGTTCGCCGAGTTCCATCTTAATGCACTGCATTGATGAAACTCTGCCGTTTTCATCACCGTTTATCTTTACAGGATTGTTGAGGAGCATGAATTCGATGCCCTCTTCCTTTGCGTGGTGAACTTCTTCCTTTCTTGCAGGAAGTTCTTCCTCGGAACGTCTGTAAACGATGTATACGTGTTCAGCACCCATTCTCATTGCGCTTCTTGCTGCGTCCATTGCAACGTTACCGCCGCCTACGACTGCAACCTTCTTTGACTTGATAACAGGTGTTGTGTAGTCATCAAGATATCCCTTCATAAGGTTGATACGTGTAAGATATTCATTTGCTGAACATACACCGATAAGTGACTCGCCTTCGATTCCCATGAAGTTAGGAAGACCTGCACCTGATCCGATGAATACAGCTTCGTAGCCCATGTCAATGATGTCATCGATTGAGAGGACCTTACCGATTACCATGTTTGTCATTATTTCAACGCCGAGATCCTTAAGAGCGTTTATTTCCTTCTGAACGATCGACTTAGGAAGTCTGAATTCAGGGATACCGTACATGAGAACGCCGCCGGCAACATGGAAAGCTTCAAAAACAGTTACCTGATAGCCGAGTCTTGCGAGGTCGCCTGCACATGTAAGACCTGCAGGGCCTGCACCTACTACTGCTACCTTCTTACCGTTTGATACAGGCTTCTGTACCGGAGCAGTTTTGCCGTTCATTACGTAGTCAGCAACGAATCTTTCGAGACGGCCTATACCTACAGGCTCGCCCTTGATGCCTCTTACACACTTGCCCTCACACTGGTTTTCCTGAGGACAGACACGTCCGCATACAGCCGGAAGGCCGTTTGTTGACTTGATTACTTCATAGGCACCGTAAAAATCCTTTTCCTTTACCTTTGCGATGAATTCAGGGATCTTTACACCTACAGGACATCCTGTAACGCATGGCTTGTTCTTGCAGTTAAGGCATCTTTCAGCTTCCTCGACTGCCATTTCCTCAGTATAGCCGAGAGTAACTTCCTCGAAGTTTCTTGCTCTTACCTTCGGATCCTGTTCAGGCATTACAACTTTATTTAAAGACATATTTGGCATTTTAAAATATCCTCCTTAAAGAATCACTTGGCCTGAGCCATCATGCGACAGGCATGTTCCTGTTCCCTGTATGTTGAGTTTCTGCTCATGAGCTCGTCGAAGTTTACCAGGTGTCCGTCGAAGTCAGGTCCGTCAACACATGCATACTTTGTCTCGCCGCCTACAGTTACACGGCATCCGCCGCACATTCCTGTACCGTCGATCATTACAGGGTTGAGTGATACTATTGTCTTTATGTCATACTTCTTAGTCACTGAACAGACGAACTTCATCATCGGAACAGGTCCGATCGCGATAACTTCGTCAAACTTCTTTCCGCTCTGGATGAGTTCCTCAAGAGCTGTTGTTACGAAGCCCTGCTTACCGTAGGAACCGTCATCTGTTGTGATGATGAGATCAGTACATGCAGCCTTGAATTCATCTTCGAGGATAACAATATCTTTGTTTCTGAATCCGGCAATAACAGTTGTGTCAATACCTCTGTTAAAGAGTGCCTTTGCCTGCGGATAAGCGATAGCACAGCCTACGCCGCCGCCGATAACGCAGACGCTCTTTGTGCCTTCTTCAATATGTGTCGGAACACCGAGAGGTCCTACAAAGTCAAGGATCGTATCACCTTCGCCGAGCTTTGAAAGCTGTTCTGTAGTCTTTCCTACGATCTGGATAATAACCGTAACAGTTCCCTTTTCTCTGTCATAGTCAGCAATTGTGAAAGGAACTCGTTCGCCCTTTTCATCAACTCTTAAAATAATGAACTGACCCGGCTGAGCCTTTTTAGCAATAAACGGAGCTTCAACTGACATGAGGAAAACTGCGTCATTCAATGCTCTCTTTGTAACGATTTTAAACATTATAAAGATCTCTCCTTCTATAAAATAATGAAACACTGATCATTCCGCAGATCCGGCTTTGCCGGTTCTGCAGGCGGGAAGAAAGCGGGACTTTGCCCGTCCCCCACGCCGATCACAGATCAGCGTTTCCCTGAAACCACAAGATGGCTGTTTTTTGCCGTACTAATTACTATTCTATCACAATTCTTTCTAACATGCAATAGCTTTTTTTATACGAAACTTTTTTTGACATAAAAAACAAAAGCGGAAGCATGATCGCCGTCAAACGACCACACTTCCACTATATTTCTTAGGAAAACACTGATTATATCGGAAATCCGGCTTCGCCGGATTTCCGGAGGTGGGATTTGCGGGGCTTCGCCCCGGAGCCCTACGCTGATTTATGAATAAATCAGCGTTTCCTTAGAAAAAATGCCTGTTTACTTAAGTGCTGCCTTAAGTGCTTCAGCCTTGTCTGTCTTCTCCCATGCAACGCCGAGGTCCTCACGTCCCATGTGGCCGTATGCAGCGAGCTTTCTGTACTGCGGCTTTCTGAGCGCGAGAGTTTCGATGATTGATGCAGGTCTTAA
>JAGDDO010000106.1 GCA_017848205.1 Oscillospiraceae bacterium
ATCATGAACGATATCGGCTCAGGAGTTATTCCGATAGAAAAGAAAGACCGTGTATGGCGTGAAGCGGTCGGACGCTGCGGATGCCTTATAGCTGAACATGCCGACAGAGTGATCCGTGTTATGTGCGGAATTCCGACGGCTTTAAAGGGTGAACTTCCGTGAAAATAACACTCATACGTCACGGTATGACTGCCGGAAATCGTGAAAAGCGTTATATCGGAAAAACGGATGAAGTACTCTGTCCGGAAGGCATTGCTTCTCTGGATGGTAAGAAGTTTCTCGTGCCGGAAATACTCGTTTCGAGTCCGATGAAACGATGCATACAGACAGCTGAAATTCTGTTTCCTGGCAAACCTTATGTGATATGTGATGATATGCGTGAAACTGATTTCGGCGATTTTGAAGGAAAGAACGCTGCGGAACTGAGTGGTGACAAGCACTATCAGGAATGGATAGACAGCGGCGGAAGAATGCAGTTTCCGAACGGTGAACTGCCTGAAGATGTTCTGAACAGATGCTGCCGCGGCTTTGATTTTATCACGGAAAAATACAGTTACGCAGAAAGTATAGCATTTATAGTCCACGGTGGAACGATAATGTCCGTTCTGAATAAGTATTCCGAGCCGCATAAAGACTACTATAACTGGATGACCGTCAACGGAAGCGGATGGGTCTGCGAATTTGACGGTCATACACTTATTAAACCGGAGAAAATATGAAATTTGTTTTTGCTTCTCTTCCTCTGATCACAGGATTTATCCTTGACTGCCTTATAGGCGATCCGTATGATCTTCCTCATCCTGTCAGACTGATCGGAAATCTGATCGCCGGCACCGAGAAATTTGTACGGAAAAAGTTTAAGGATCTTTTCAGAGGAGGAGTATTTCTTGTTATAACAGTCGTACTGCTCACGGCTTTAGTTTCAGCATTCGTTCTGTTAGGAGCATATTCTTTACATCCGGTCGCCGGAGTTATCACCGAAAGCATTATGATATTCTATCTGCTTGCGGCAAGAAATCTGCGTGATGAAAGCATGAAGGTATTTCGCGCTGCGGATGCCGGAGATACGGAAGGTGCAAGAAAGGCTGTTTCGATGATAGTCGGACGCGATACGTCAAAACTTGACCGTGACGGCATTGTACGTGCCGCTGTCGAAACAGTTGCTGAGAACACTTCTGACGGCGTGACCGCACCGATGTTCTGGATAGCGATAGGCGGCGCAGTCGGCGGATTTGTCTACAAGGCAGTCAATACGATGGACTCAATGATTGGCTATAAAAATGAAAAGTATAAGGACCTCGGAAGAACTGCGGCTAAACTTGATGATGTACTCAACTACATTCCATCACGCTTTACAGCTCTTCTGATGGTATTTTCATGTCCTTTTATCAGGCTGGATGGAAAAAATGCATACCGCATCTGGAAACGTGACAAAAGAAAGCATGCAAGTCCGAATTCAGCCCAGACAGAATCAGCGTGTGCCGGTGCACTTCATCTTCGTCTTGCCGGA
>JAGDDO010000010.1 GCA_017848205.1 Oscillospiraceae bacterium
ATCATACTTTGCAGTTGGTAAACCCTTTATTCTTCTGATTTCATTGTCAATATTATTCGAAGCTTTAAAACGCTCTGTTAATTCATCATCAGATAAACCACAAGTATAATCCAGTTCATTCTTTTCCATTATATCTGCCATGCTTAACATCCTCTCTGTAATGATAGAACATAACGTTATTTATTACTCTTTAAGTAGGGAAGCACTGAGCAAATCGGAAATCCGGCTTCACCGGATTTGCGGGGCTTCGCCCCAAATCCCACGCTGATTTACGAATAAAACAGCGTTTCCTTAGAAAACGCCTTTTTCAATAAGTTCTTTCTGAGTTTTTCTCCGATTATCGCGAGATATTATTATTATCTTATAGCAAATTCCGACAGTTTAACTTCTTCGTTTCCTTTCATGATACTGTGAATTCCAGTGCATCCATTGAAAGCATATTTTCCTACTTCAGAAATGCCTGCCGGAAGTCTGATCTCAGAAAGACCGGAACAATTATAAAAAGCAAAATTTTCAATTACCTTCAGACTTTCGGGAAAAACAACATTCTTTATTCTGCACTTTTCAAATGCATTACCGGTAATTACAGTTACTCCGTCAGGAATAACAACTTCATCAGCATCTTTGCTTCCTTCAACAACTATGCCGTTTACAACTACTACGGGATGTTTCTTCAGCTGCTCTGTTATCCATGCATTATTTTTTAAAGCACCGTTATATATGCTTGTGATACTCTTCGGCAGACTTATGTCTTTCAAAACTTTGCATCCGTCAAACACACTATATCCAAGATGCTCAGTACCATCCGGAATAACTATTTCTGCCAAAGCAGAACAGTATCTGAATGCATAATGATTTATGCGCTTTAAGCCGGAGTTAAGCTCTATTTTTTTCATGCCTGTATTACCTTCAAAAGCATTTTCACCTATCTCGGTAACTCCTTCAGGAATACGTACTTCCTCTATACTTGTGCAGGCGGATAAAACACGGAATTCCACGATATCAAGTTTTTCAGGGAAAATATATTCCTTCAGACTGCTGCATCCGTAGAACGCACATTTTCCAATCGTATTCAGACTTTCTGGCGTATTGATTTCGATAAGAGCCGAACAGCCACTGAAAGCATGATCACCTATTTCCGTAATATTTTTTCCGAGATGAACAGATGTTATTTTCTTAAAACGTTCTTTATCATCGGCTTTTGTTCCTCTTTTATCAGGAGAAAACGCATAGGTTCCAATAGCGGTTACCGGCTTGTTTCCTATCATATCAGGAACTGTAACTACTGTATCATCGCCCTTGTATTTACTTATGGTAATGTTTCCGCCGACAGTTTTACAGCTGAAGATCGCTTTCCAGTCTTTTTCGGTCATCTCCGCAAGACCGGTTTTCTTTTCGAAGATCTCAGTACGAATTTCCTCAAGCTGCTCATCAGAAAAATATTTATTTCTGTAATCCAGAACAAGTGCTGTTATTTCTTCGTTTCCGGATGCATATTTCAGATATTTTTCGGTCTCATCGTATTTAAATTTATCAAGCTTGTCTTTGTATTCCAGAAGCATCGGAACAACATCGAAATACTTTTTCTCAAATACGGTTGTCAGTAGTTTATTTACATTTTTCTTTTCGATAAACTGATCTGTTTTAACAAGAGAGCAAATTCTTTCTGCATCATCAGCTTTAATAAAAGTGTTGACCATTTTAGGAAATTCGCTTTTTATATATTCCTTAGCCTCAATGTTTCCTGAAATGAGAAAATAGTCAGTCAGATATCTGTACTTAAGATATTTGTCGCACTCGACAGTAAAATCATTTGTAATAAGCATGTTCAGAATGGTATCAAGATCTCTGTCCGGATCTTTCAGATCTGACAGTTCTATCTCCAGACCTTTAAAGCACACAGACTTCATGTTTTTACAGTAGAAAAACATGCTTGGCTGCACAGTTTTAAGTCCATCCGGAAGCACCACTCTTGTAAGAAGGCTGCATCCGTTGAAAGCAACAACCCCTATTTTATTTACTTCCCCGGGAATAAACGCTTCAGAAAGATTTTTGCTGACACCATACAGAACACCATTTTCCACATCGTAATCATCTGTATTTATCTCTTCGTCACTTCCATATCTTTCTGCTGTTTTCAGATCGATATAAATTGCAGGTCTGATACCACATGCGCTGCTCATCATTGTACTGTCTGTGCAGCCGTATTTATTAACAACAGCTATATCCCTGTCATAAAATGTCGAACCAGCAGAACGGAGCCACCAGTCAACACCGCGCTTTTTATCATTCACCGAAATCAGGGTTTCAGCTTCTTTTTTTGTCAGTAATGTTACTTTGTCTTTCTTAACAGTCTTTATTAAATTCTTTTCTTCTTCGCTGAAAGCGTTTTCGTAAAATTCTTCATTAAGCCATTTTCTTGCTTCACTGACTTCCCACTTTCTGTCTTTGCCTTTTGAAAAAGATGCGTAATCAACCAGATGATAAGAAAGAGCAAAAATGTGATCATCGGTCTTTTCAATAATTCTCCACACAAGTTTTCCCGGATCCGGCAAACCTATCAGAAAATTCACCGTTGAATTAATATGGTACTTTCCGAACCAAAACATGTCTCCCACATTAAGTGTGACTACATCACGAAATTTTAAATGTCTGATTTTTCTCATAATTTACAATCCCCTTATACGAAATAATTATTGCCCTGCACATCCGCTAAATACATTAGTTCCGTGCATATCGGCTAATAGCAAAGTTCTCCTTAGAACATAAAAGCCGTATTATTCAAACTTTCTTCCGATGCTTCTTGCGGCACCAACGCTGTCGCCGACTGCTCTGTAGCACTTGCTTACTGTATCGTAAACCACAAAACCGGCCTTTGTTACATCCACCTTGCCGTCTTCAGTGATAACATCTTCATCGACCTTTATTCCGACGATTTCACCTGTAACGATGCATTCATTGAATTCCTCAGTTATCTTCAGAACCTTGCACTCGATAGTACCAGGAAGCTGATCTATGACAGGAGCGTTTACTTTGTCAGACTTTGTAACGGTAAATCCGCACTTTTCAAGTTTGTTCGGAACGTTGTTTCCGGATGCGACGCCAACATAGTCGCAGGCTGCTATCTGGTCTGC
>JAGDDO010000107.1 GCA_017848205.1 Oscillospiraceae bacterium
GCCATGTCCGTAAGTGAATCTATCTGAATGCCGAACTCTTTTTCTTCATCTGTACGCTTGCAGCGCCTTGCTATCATTCCGTCAAAAAGGTCGGCAACTCCGCAGAATATCAGGCAGAGTACAGCCTCTTTTATCTTTCCGGAAAAAGCAAGTCCCATTCCTGCAACAGCCGCCGCAGCTCCTGCATAGGTGAGAATAACTGATTTATTGTAATAACCTAAAAAACAATTCATATTTATTCACCGCCGGGAATTATTTCTCCCGTTTCACCGTTTATGGTTATACGGTCGCCGTCCTTTATGAGCTTTGTTGCGTTTTCTGCGCAGACAACGCACGGAATACCGTATTCTCTTGAAACTATGGCAGCATGGCAGAGAATACCGCCGAACTCAGTTACTATACCGCTGAGCATAGCAAACTTTCCTGTCCAGCCTGTATCGGTAAACTTCGTAATGAGGATATCACCCTCACGGAGTCTGTCAGTCTCGTCGAGTGAATGAATAACTCTGGCAATACCTGTAGCCTTGAAGCATGAGCAGCCGATACCGCTGAGAGCCTTTTCATCTCTCTTTTCCGCGCCGGCAGCAAAAGATGAACCTATCTCGTTTTCATTCTTGAAATGTCTGAAGGAAGCGTAGTAGACCTTGTTTCGCTCAATGATCCTCTTGAGCTCTTCCACGTTGATTTTACCGTCAATGAAGCTTCGTACATCTTCGATCTTGGTAAACCAGATATCATTTCTGTCAGAGAGCACGCCGTCACTGTAAAGAGCTTCAGCCAGTCTCATGGTGTACGCTCTGATCACGCAGTAGAATCTCGTTGAAACGTCTCTGAATTCCTCGCGCCACCACAGCATCTTACGCATGTCGTTTACGTTCTTTTCGACTTTTCTGTAAACTGAGGCAGATGTCTTTTCCTTTATCTTTTCCATTTCCTTTCGGAAATCTTCAGCAAGACGCTTTGAATCTGCTTCCGGTGAACATTCATCACCCAGTTCGCAGGTGTTCTTTATATCGTTTATTACTTCCGGTATATCTTCGTAGAAAGAAGGATATGTTACATCCAGTTCCTTCTTTGAATGATAGCCGAATTTCATTATGTAGCTTTTTACCTTTTCGCCGTAAGGAACCGCATCAAGATTTTCAGCTATTTCTTCAGCGGATGTGTTTTTCCAGTATTCATAGGCCTTGTCATAGTTTCTTATGGCACGGCTGATTTCCCACATTTCGTAAAACGGAAGCAGATGCGAGATATTGTCAAGACCGCCTATCAGCGTGAAATATCCGCCCTGGGTCGTATGCTTAAGGATCTTGTCCTTGTACAGGGACTGATGGATAGTGTTTATAAATATCTGTCTGAAATACGTGCTTTCACTGAAAAGATAATCGTCGAAGATAAGCTTTTTCCATTTCGCTCTTATTTCGTCCGAAGTGTACGGATCTTCCTTTTCATCAAAGTAGGCAGTGTACCTAGACATAAGATCAGCCTTGAGTCTTTCAGCGTTTTCCCTGCGTTCCTTTACTATCTTCTTCTGCTGTAACCCCATTACAATAATGCCGAAAATAGTTTTAGGATTTATTGAAGTTGTTTTACCGTTTCCCTCGTAGGTTATCTTTACTCCAAGCTCGCTGTCAAAGTCGCGTTCCTTATAGCCCGGAACCTTTGCCATCGCCGCCTTGGCAGCGCTGAGATTCCAGTACGGTCTTCCGAAGTACATTTCACCCAGCTTCTTGTCCAGTTCAGCCGGTTTGAGTATCTTTGATTCAATAAGGAATTTTCTGAATTCGCTTTCCCAGATATATTCGTAAAGGCTCCACATGTACGGAGTGCAGACAGTGGCTGAAACACCGCCGTCCTTGAAGTCTGCAGTAGTCCACTGATCCTTTATTCCGCTGTAGATGATCTTTGTTATGGCGCGGGCCTGAAGAATGTACAGCTCATCGTTTTCCATAGCAAATTCGATGTCGCACGGATAGCCGAAGAACTGCTGTATCTTGAGGGCAGTGCATGAGATCTCTCGTATTTTGTCTTCTGAAAGAAGTTTTCCCGATGAAGAGGTGATCTTCTTGTTCCACCAGTCATAGCCGTAGCTTTCAGCAGCTACCTTACCGCTTACAAGATTTTCACCCTGTCCTTCGGTAACTTCAATAATTATCTCCTTGTCGTTGCCTGTCATAGGATTTACGGTAAAAGCAACACCGCTTATTTCGGAGTTTACCATTTCTTCAATGATAACTGCCATTTCGGACCCGCCTGATGCAAGTCCGTTTGAAGCGAGATATGATAAAACAGTTTCTGAATATCCGGACAGATAGCATTTGATAACGGCATCAGCAATATCATCGGCACCGCTTACGTTGATAAATGTATCGTACTGTCCGGCAAATGAAAATCCTTCAAGATCTTCCTTGATACCGCTGCTTCGTACAGCGTATTTCTTCTGAGGATCGGTACGTTTTTCGATTTCAGTTTTTATTTCATCGGAAAGCTTAAGACCCGAGTAAAGTTCTTTTATCTTTTCCGACGTTTCCTTTGCGTTTTCCTTTGTCAGTGAACCTAAAAGCTTATCGGCATCTGCTTTGTTTTCGTCAGCCGAAACAGTTTCCAGAAAACAGTCTTTTCCAAGAACTATGCCGTCCGGCACATTGAATCCGTTTCTTTTCATGCGTGAAAGAAACGCTGCTTTGTTTCCGGTTTTTTCAGTATCAAGATGTTCACTGAGATCATAAATATTCATTGACCATATTTCCTTTCGATAAAGCGTATTTTGCAAAGCACTGATCTTTCCTGATCAGAACATATTTCTGCGTAAGTGACAGAGGTAAAGAAGCATATTCAGAATAATATGCGTTCCGGCGCCCACAATTACATATAAAAAGTAAAACCATACCGGCAGCGGGCAGAACAGACAGACAACCAGAACACATCCGAAGATGGAATCTGCCTGGTCGATGAATACGAAAAATGCTTTTTTCGCACCGTTTATATCGTTTTTGCCTGGTGTTATGCCGATCCTTCTCTTCATGAAACTGTTCGGAAGTTCGAACAAAGCATAGGCAAAACCGATAAGAGTACCTGTCAGCACGTTGTAAGGTATGGTATTATCGTAATTTCTGTAAAAATAATTATGCTCTGCGGCAAATGTACCCGGTCTGCATACAAGTCCCCATAGAACAGTAAAAACCGCTCCGAAAACTATCATGCCGACGAATCCTTTGAAGGTCTTGTTTTCACCGAAGATCCTGCGTCCGTCAGTGAAGTTTTTTCCGAAGTCCACAGGCTTGCGAAGAAAGTCACAGATCTTTATCTTGCACCAGACCATATTCATAATTCCTGCCAGAATAACAGGAAGCAGAGTTATATACATTTCCGCTATTTTTATCATTTTCTCATCTGTCCTTAAAATTACAAATTTATCTACTAATTATATCATAATGCAAAGAAAATTTCAATATTTTTTATCTTAAAAACCTGTTTTTTCATTTCTTTTTGCTTTACTGACAGTTGTGATCCGGTAATTCATGGAATCACCATTACCCCGCAAACAGAAAACCGCAGAACATCAGACGATTTTCTGATGTTCTGCGGTAATTCTGCTGTTTTAAGGTATCGCTGATTTAATGATCAGCCAAGCTTATCTATCTTCTTTGAGAGATACTGACGAAGTCTTGCGAGGTCGGCGAGTGAGAGTTCTCCGTCACCGTCAATGTCAGCAAGCTTCTTCTGGTCTTCTGTAAGCTTTCTGTCGCCTAAGAGAGC